>JAZUSW010000116.1:0-3898 GCA_045606925.1 Acutalibacteraceae bacterium
ATCTGTTTGACAACATTCCATATTGTTTTTGTAATTCGAATTTTCTTTATAAAAAAACTCGCCATCGGTTATTTCAACCGATGGCCTGTTAATAACGGCATCGGCGCGGCTTATGATATTTTTGCAGTCAGATATTGCTACTTCATCACTGCCTTTTTCTATACCGCGGGAAAAAGTATCAACCGTAAACATTTTTTCTTTTTTTACAACAAGTTTCGGATACTGCATACTCTTCCCCCTTTTAACGCGGCATTGTATCGGTAACGGTTTGGAATGTAGATTTATACTTGGTTCGCATCGCGTTGTATACCCTTACAAAAAAGTTATGTCTTGTGCTATCCCCCAGCAGTAGCGCCAACCACATGGCCGTGCCGTTGCAAAGTGCCTGCTTTGCGGTATGCGGCATATCAATTTTATCTGATAACGATTTTACCGTTAGTGGCTTTTCACTTAAATCAAGTATTACCTTGTTTAAGCAGCACAAGAAATCCTTTTGGAAGGCATCGGAATTGTTCATACCTTCTCCGTAACCGTTTTGACCTAAAACAATAACCGTTTCATTATAAATTTCTTTTACTGTCAACATTTAGATTCTCCACTTCCTTTATAAGTTCACTCACATTAGGTATCAAGCCCTTTGGTAACCGTTTTAAATACTGCAACGGCGTAATTGCACCCTTGTCAAGCAGATTGTCCAATACGCTAACGGTAGTTTCTTCGCTGAATGACGCGCCTGATGATATTTCGGCAGATGCATTTATAACCAAATCCTTGTATCTTTCTCCATCAAAATCCAGATACCAAACTCCGCCTTGGTCGTTAATCTTTATTCGTCTGCGACCATACTGCATCACCCAAAACTCAGCCCAAATACGCGATATTTCTTCCAAAAAAGCGAAATATCTCGCTTCAAGCATTGCAAGTGGCAGCTTTGCAGCATTACGCAGTTGTATAATTGCCGACGTGTTATCGGGATTTACATCACCAAGAGCTGCGGCATTAGCACCGTTTTGCGCTAAAGTGTTGCTGATAAGCGGCTCTACGATACCCGAAAAATTACCGGTATTATCGGGAGGAGATACGTATCTTATTGCATTTGCCACATCATCGCTTGTGCCGTAGATTTTAACAATTTGACCGGGGTCATTGGTTATCTCGCCATCAATAATATCTCCGTTTACCACCATCGTGGGCATACCTGTTGTCATTGCCGACCACACACCCGATGTTATCATACGGTTTATAGCAATCTGGTTTGGGATAAGATATGTAACTTCACTGTCACCGTAAGCGCAGTTGTGCCTTGTTTCCCAGCAGAACTTTGCCAAGGGGTACATTCTTACACCTATATCCCATTTATCCCTGATTACCGCTTTCTCGGTTACTCGCATAGCATAAATTTTATACTTCCCTGCCGCATCATATTCTTTCCAAAGGCGAGTGAGTACCGTTATTTTTTCATCGGCGGTATACTCCTCCGCTTCAAAATCGGTTGCGTTTGAATATAATAACGCCTCTCTGTAAATTTCCTCGGCGCTTTTTTGAGTTGCAATAATAATATAAGGTTGCTTTTGTACATCCTCTGTATTCGGGTCTCCAAAATACACATTTTCAACGGTTAATGCCTCAGATACTATGTCACCTTTAATAGCAACTGTTTTAGTGTCATCGGCATAAAGACCTGTTGCAACAGTCGAATCCCAATAGGTATATACAATTCCTGTGCCGCCGATATAGGCATTTTTGAGGGCCTTTTCCGCCAAAATACCAAGTTTTAAGCGCTCGGCAGTTACCTTTTGGTAATCGTTAAGCGCCGACATAACAAGCGAAATCTCTTCGCCATCCTCCAACTTATGCGGCAAAATTTTTTCACCTTCGGATATGCGTTTTTTATAATCGGCAACCTTGTCCCTGATACCAACGGTTTCGGGTATACCCTCAGCCGAATAAGAAATATTGATGGGGCCTGATAATAGCACCGACATTTTATAATCGCCGATTCTTTTAATAATATTGTGCCGCACAAGAGGACGCTCATTGGAGCATTTTGCACCGTACCATTGGTCACCGACATAAAAACGCTCATTTATTTTGTTTTGCTCGTATATTCCCTTAGTGCCAAAACCCGATTTAAACTCGATACCTTTTTTATATTCATTAAATATTTGTGTCGGACTGTAATTCATTTTTTCATCCCCTTTTAGATTTTGCACCCCTTTTTAGAGGTGCAAAACCTATGTAATAAATAATTATTCAACCGTAACTGCGGCAACATCGGACAGTACCGCGCCGATACCGTCAACAGTAATTTTTACAAAGTAGTGGTATACACCGCTTGTAAGTGTGGTATCAAGTGTTAAAGCATCACTGTTAGCACCCTTAACCTTTACCGCATCGTTGCCCGATTTATCGGCACAACGGTACCACTGATAAGAAAGCTCGGCACCGTCAGCTGTGGCTGTAACTGTAAGCTCATCATTGATAGCCCCTTCGGTCACGGTAATATCTGTGGGCTGAGAAGTAATGGATACTTCGGGCGATAACCAAGCCCAAACTGCATCAAGACCGCTTTTCTTTACGAATACATCATAATAAATACGGTAATCAAACTTGTATGCATCGGCATCTACATTTTGTTCGGGGGTGAAAATACGCATATTTTCGGTTTTGCGAACAAGATGAGCGCCGTTTTTGGGGCAAACCATCATATAAACCGATTTGCTGTTTTCAGCGGGCACGAAACCGCCGGCTTCCCCTTTTTTGAACTCATAAGCGGTTCTCATACGCTCTGACATAACGGGAATGAGCGCAACACCGTTAATTGAGTTTACACGAAGATTGATATCTCCCTGTTTGAAATCGCTTACAATAATTTGGCGAGAAATTTCGGGGGTGTTTTGTAAAAGCGCGTAGATACCGCCATCAACAAAAGCAACCAACTCTTCATCGTAGCCAACCTCACTTTGAACCTCTTTGATAAGAGCGCATAATGCCTCAAAAGGTTGTGCAATATCGCCGTTTATAAGGTTGCTTCTGGTTGCTGCCAAACCTGCAAGTTTGGAAATAACATAAGCATCACACTCGGGAACAACCTTTGTGCGAACATATTCGCCGAGGATTTTACCGGCAAGATTTGCAACACCTGTTTCGTCCATATCTTCGCGGTCAATCTGCAAAGAACGGGCGCGGTCCATCTGCATAGTGTATGATGTATTTGAAACGGTGATTGCGCCGCGTGTAAAACCGGTATCGCGGTCATAATCAGCCAATCCCTGAAAATTGATATCAGGAATAATAACTGTTTTCGCTCCTACAAACTTTTTACCAAAGGTATTATCGGCAAAGAAACCGGTAGCCGATTTTTGTGAAAAAAGTTTGTCAAGCTCGGTAGCATATTTTGCTGCTGATTCTAATGAATTGATAGACATAATTTTTATTCTCCTTTTAATTCCAGAGTCCCTTTATGAACTCTTCGTTTGCATTTGACACGGTACTGCCGTGTCCCAGTTGTGAACCTACGCTGCTTTGTTCGGTTTTGTTTTTTTGCTCCATATACCGTTTGGCTTGGCGTGTTTGTTTGTGGAGGTATCTTAGATACGCATCAAATAAATTTCCGCCCTTAATCTCTGTTTCTTCCAAAACCTCGCTTGGAATATCCGATATTTCTTTTATCTCGGGAAATTCAGTTTTAAGTTCGCTAAATCCCAAGACTTCATCATTTGCGGAATTTCCTTCAAGCTCAATAATACGGTTTACCAATTCTTCATTACCCGAACAGCTTTCCAATAAGTCATTTTTGTGGGCATTTTTCTTTTGGTTTTCCATTTCGGTAATAAAATCGGTAATGTTTTTACCGCTTGATGCAGCTAAATTTTTAAGCCGTTCAAGCTCGTCCTTA
>JAZUSW010000117.1:0-5182 GCA_045606925.1 Acutalibacteraceae bacterium
TGTTGTTTGCATCCCGCAAATGCAACTCATAGACAAATGAATGATGATGAGTTGGCGGCGGCAGGTATTTCACCCGATTTAATCCGTTTTTCTTGCGGAATTGAAGATGCCGAAGATTTGATTGCTGATATAAAGCAAGCACTTGACAATATTTAATAACAAAGTATATAATAGAGTGATAAGTAAATTTGGCTTGTCACTCTTTAATTTTAAAAGGAAAAGGAATTTAATATGCCTATTAAAATACCAAACGATTTACCGGCAGTTAAGACACTAACGGATGAAAATATTTTCGTTATGACCGAAACGCGTGCCATAACACAGGATATCCGTCCGCTTAAAATATTGGTGCTTAATTTAATGCCTAAAAAAATTGAAACCGAAACTCAACTATCACGGCTTCTCGGCAACTCTCCGCTTCAAGTAGAGCTTGTGCTTATGCATACCAAAAGCCATGTATCCAAAAATGTTTCGGCTGAGCATCTTTTTGCCTTTTATAAGACCTTCCAAGATGTGCGCGACCAAACATTTGACGGTATGATTATTACAGGTGCACCGGTTGAAAAAATGGAGTTTGAAGAGGTTGAGTACTGGGAAGAACTATGTGAGATTATGGAGTGGAGTAAAACCCATGTACACAGCACTTTCCATATTTGTTGGGGTGCACAGGCAGGACTTTATTATCACTACGGTATAAAGAAATATCCGCTCCCACAAAAGCTTTTCGGCGTTTTTCCGCATACCGTTGTTCACAAGGGTTCCATACTTTTCCGCGGCTTTGATGATACATTTATGGTGCCGCATTCACGCCATACAACCATAAGAAAAGAAGACGTGTTAAGGGTAAAAGAACTCAAATTATTATCGGTATCCGAAAAGGCGGGCGTTTATGCTATCGCAACCGACCAAGGAAGACAAATCTTTATAACAGGTCATTCGGAGTATGATGCCGATACTTTAAATAAAGAGTATTTGCGTGATTTATCGGAGGGTAAGCCAATAGAAATACCCGAAAACTATTTTCCTGATGATAACCCCGATAGTGCGCCGCTCGTTACCTGGCGTTCACACGCGAATTTGCTGTATAGTAACTGGCTTAACTACTTTGTATATCAAACAACACCGTATGATATTAAAGAAATAAAGTAATAAAAACCGCGGAAGAGACCGCGGTTTTTTTATGTCAAAAATTGATAAATTAAATTACTTATAGCACAAATAATTACACCTAAAACGGTGGGTAAAGCGGCGGCGGCAACACTCCACTTTATACTGCCCGTTTCTTTTTTTACTGTTAATAGGGTAGTGGCGCACGGCCAATGGAAAAGTGAAAAAAGAATAACGTTGATTGCGGTTAAATATGTCCAACCGTTGCTTACAAGAAGCGACCTGATGGTGTCTAAATTTGCAATATCGGATAACACGCTGCCTCCTGAGTAAATCATAAGTATTATTGGCAGTACGATTTCATTGGCGGGTAAGCCCAAAATAAATGCTAAAAGTATAACTCCGTCAAGACCCAAAATATGTGCAAACGGGTCTAAAAAATCCGATACATATGAAAGTAATGAGGTATCTCCTAAATTTATGTTGGCGGCAATCCAAATAATCAGTCCCGCAGGTGCCGCCGCAATTATAGCGCGTCCCAGTACAAACAGTGTTCTGTCAAAAATCGAACGCACTATTACCTTTAAAACTTGCGGTCGGCGATAGGGTGGCAGCTCTAAGGTAAAGGATGATGGAATACCGCGCAAAACTGTGGAGGATAAAATTTTTGACAATAAAAGTGTTGCAAAAATACTGATTAGTATGAAAAGACAAAGAATAAGTGTAGCGGCAGTTCCCGAAAAAAAAGAGCCCGTACCCACGAAAAACAGGGTTATCAATGTAATAATTGTTGGAAAACGCCCGTTACACGGCACCAAACTGTTGGTTAGTATTGCAATTAATTTTTCGCGGGGGGAGTCTATTATTCGGCATCCGGTAACTCCAACGGCGTTGCATCCAAAGCCCATACACATAGTCAGCGCCTGTTTACCGCAGGTACGGCATTTTTGGAAACATTTATCAAGGTTGAAAGCAATGCGGGGGAGTATGCCTAAATCTTCAAGAAGGGTAAAAAGCGGAAAAAATATCGCCATAGGCGGCAACATTACCGAAACAATAAAGGTAACAACCCGCCAAACACCAAATACCAACATATTGCATACACTTTCGGGCAGGTGTAATGATAAAAAGAAATTATAAATAGGCATTTCGGTGTTGCCAAAAAGATTACTTAACGCGCTTGAAGGATAATTTGCCCCTATTATTGTAATCCAAAGAATTGCGCTTAAAAGAAGAAGCATAAATGGTATGCCAAAAGATTTGCTTGTTATTAGTCGGTCTATTTTAAGGTCGGTTATTTTGCGCTTTACAGGGCGCTTTGTTATGCAATCTTTGGCGGTTTCCTTGGCTGTTTTTATAATCCCGCTAACTATTTGCTCGGCGCTTATTATATTATCAGTAACCATTTCGGATAAATCGGGCCCATATTCTTTCTTGTAGTTTTCGATAAATGTCAGGTCGTTTTGCAGTAGTTTAATTGCAGTGTAACGCCTGTCTATTGCACAGTTTTGCGGAAGCTTTTCCACCGTTTCGGTGATTTTTTCTTCGGTTAAATCATCGTATTTCGGTTTTAAAACTTTTTTTGGTGAACTGTCGGCAACGCTGATTATGGCATCGCAAACCGCATCTAAACCAATACCGTTCCTTGCCACCGCCGCAATAACTGGGATATTAAGCCGCATAGATAATTTTTCGGTATCAATTTCAATGCCTTTTTTTGCGGCTTCATCAATGAGATTTATACAAAGCACAGTTTTGGGTGTTATTTCGGTTATTTGCAAAAGTAAATTCATATTTCTGATAAGTGCTGCCGCATCGCATACAACAAGATTGACATCGGCACCGCCGAAAAGAATAAACGATTCGGTAACCCGTTCTTCATCCGAGTGCGAAACAAGCGAGTAACTGCCAGGCAAATCAACTAAAATAATTTTTCGGCCGTTATGTAATACCGTACCGCGCGCCGTATCAACCGTTTTTCCGGTCCAATTTCCCGTATGCTGTTTAAGACCCGTTAATGCGTTAAAAAGAGTGCTTTTTCCAACATTGGGGTTGCCTGAAACGGCAACAACTATATCGGATGGGCGTTCTTTTATATCGCTTTTTCCAAAAAACGAACTAATCTTCATAATCATTGCCGCCTTTATAATCAACCAAAATTTTATCGCTGTCGGATTGTCGCAAGGCAATAACGGTGTCACTTATTAAAAAGGCGGTAGGGTCGCCGAACGGACTACTGAAAAGTCGCATAATTTTAGCACCGTCTATTATTCCCATATCTAAAATCCTTCTCAACTCGTTGCCCTCGTGTTTTAAATGGGTTACGGTGTATTCTATATCGTTTAGGGTGTCACTTAAAACCATATACTTCACTCCATTATTCAGTATATGAAATTTCGGTTTGGGTGTTAAAAAAGCGAAGTCATAACGACTTCGCTTTTAAATTACACCTTTATTCTGACTTCACCCGAGTTTAAAATCAATTTTTCACCGCAAACGGTGGTTACAATTAAACGCGCATCATCATCAATAGCTTCAACCTTTACAGGAAATTCGCCGCACGAATCAGCGCAAAAAACGGTTTTCCCAATGATAACCGAGCGTTCACGGTATTCTTTTAAAAAGGTTTTATTTTCGATATTTCTATATAGGTCAAAAAACTCATTTAAAATTTCGGCAGTGAGCTTTGCTTTGGTTTTATCATCACAGTTTTCTTTAAAAAGGCAGGTTGCAATGTTTTTTATTTCTTCATTAAAGCCGTTTTTTGGTTGGTCTATGTTAAGCCCAATACCAAGTATAGCATAATCGAGATTTTTGTTTTCCGAGTTGATGGCACCGTTTGTTAATATTCCACACACTTTTTTACCGTTTAAATAGATGTCGTTTACCCATTTTATTCCTGTGTCAATACCGGTTACTGTTTTTATCGCACGGCAAACAGCAACAGCGGCGGCGGCTGTAATAAAGGTTGTTTTTTCACTACTTATTGTAGGCCGCAAAATTATGCTCATATAAAGACCGCCGTTTGGGGAGAAAAAAGTTCTTGATAGGCGTCCCTTGCCTGCGGTTTGCTCTTTTGCAATAATAACGGTGCCCTCATCAGCGCCGTTTTGCGCTAATTCCTTGGCGGTTGTGTTGGTGGATTCCAACACATCAAATGTTGAAATTTTAAATTTATATCTTAAATACTTTTCTATCATTTTATCACCATTAAAAGTATATATTATTGCGTCGTTATTGTCAATAAAGCGTGTTGTTTTATCCAATATGATAGAAAAAAATTGTTGAAAAAAGCATATAGAGATGATATAATTGTAATGAACAGTTATATGCAATTTCTATTGATTTTTTATCTATAATTAAAGGAGCAAATTATGAAAAAGGTTATTAAAGTTTTATGTTTAATTTTGGTTGTAGCATTACTGGTATGTACTGCGGCTTGCGGCAACAAAAATCAGGAAATTCCAAATCAAGATGGTCAGGGAGAAAGCCAACAAACAAGCAGTGAAACATCGGGCGGTAATTCTTCTCAAGGTACTTCTTCAAGCGGCAATAACTCAACCGGCAACTCAGGAAATAATTCGGTAAACTCTTCGGGAAACAGCTCAGTAAGCAGTTCAACTAATAGTTCTACCGGTAACACCTCAGGTGCACCGGCGGGACCTTCTACATATAAAGAAGAAAAATATTGGGCAAAAGTAAATCCGGTTTCTAAACCATCGGTTAGTAGTGGTAATATGACACTTAATGCTTTTGAAAAGGTTTATCGTCCGTATACAGAGTGGCGTATTTACCAAATCCGTACAGCAACCCCTAACGTTAAACCAACAGGTAGCGGCAAGGCGTATTATGTTTCAAATAAGGGTAATAACAAAAACGATGGTCTATCGGCTTCTTCACCACTCAAAGATTATGCAGGGGTTAAAGCAAAAGGACTAAAAAGTGGGGATGTTATATATTTTGAACGCGGCGGTACTTGGCGCGGCAGAAATGAGATTATCACATCAGGAATCACTATTTCTGCATATGGTGAGGGTAAAGCACCCCAATTCTTTGCTTCACCGGAAAATGGTTC
>JAZUSW010000118.1:0-10366 GCA_045606925.1 Acutalibacteraceae bacterium
GCATATATGTAGATTTACCTGCCATATTAGGTCCGGTTATAATAATCAAACGGTCATCACCATTATTAAGAAACGTATCGTTTGATACAAATGGTGTTTTTAAAACCTTTTCAACAACAGGATGTCGGCCTCCGTTTATCGTAAACACACCGTCAGTATTAAGTAACGGACGGCAATAGGAATTTTCTACTGCTACTGTTGCAAAGGAACAAAGTACATCCAGTGTAGAAAGCGCCGCCGCCGTTTGTTGAAAACGCAATACCTGCCTGGCAGTTTCTTCGCGTATGCCGCAAAAAATATCGTATTCAAGCGCAATAACGCGTTCCTTAGCACCCAGAACAAAACTCTCTATCTTTTTAAGTTCTTCGGTTATAAAACGCTCACAGTTGGTAAGTGTTTGTTTTCTTATATAATGCTCGGGCACTTTATCGAGAAAAGAATTTGTAACCTCAATATAGTAACCGAACACACGGTTAAAACGAACCCTCAGGTTTTTAATACCTGTCTTTTCGCGCTCGGCGGCTTCTATATCCGCTACAAAACCTGCGCCGCTTTTAACCGCACGGCGAAGCTCATCAACCTCGCTGTTATAACCCTCTTTTATAATTTCGCCCTCTTTTACCGAGAACGGTGGTTCCTCTTCAATACCGCTATCAATAAGAGTACGGATATCTTCCAGTAAATCAATACCGTCATTTATCCCAGTAAGCATACGGCTTGTGGCACCCGATAGCAACTGTTTTATTGCGGGTAAAACTTCAAGTGTTGAGCAAAGTTTTCTTAAATCTCGTCCGTTGGCTGTTCCGTAAACGGTCTTTGTAATAATGCGCTCAATATCCTTAACACCCGATAGGCAGTTTGTAAGTTCTCCGCGCATAGTTGCATTGTTGACCAGTTCTTCTACTGCATTTTGGCGGGAATTTATCAAATTTATATCCATAAGCGGTTTTTCGGTCCAACTGCGAAGAAGCCGTTTTCCCATAGCCGTTTTGGTTTTATCGATAACCCAAAGCAGTGAACCGCGCTTTGATTTTAATCGCATAGTCTCCACAAGTTCAAGGTTACGAACGGTGGTTAAATCAATATTCATAAACTGCTTTTCGGTATAAAAATCAACCTTATTTACCGATAGTGTATGCGACATCCCTGTTTCGTAAAGATATTCTATAACCGCCGCCAAAGCTATAGCGGCAGGGGAATTATCGGGCACACCGAGTTTACCGATGCTTATAACCGAAAAATGCTTTAACACACGCTCGGCAGTATAATTTAAATCAAAGCTTTGCTTATCGCGTACCGTTACCGTGCCTTGCAAACGCTCATTGATAAAATCGGCTGCCGCATCTATTTTGTGATTTTCTTCCAACAAAATTTCCCTTGGTGAAAAACTGCCGATTTCATTTATAAGGCGCTTTTCGGCATTATCCCCCGTAATTTCGGTAACCTTTAATTCACCTGTCGATGCATCGGCAAAGCAAACGCCGAACACCTTATCGCGAAATACCGCCGCACAAAGAAAGTTGTTTTTGCCTTCATCCAGCATTGTATCTTCCAAAACGGTACCCGGTGTTATGATTTTTACAACATCTCTTTTAACTATGCCCTTTGCACTTGCAGGGTCTTCAACCTGTTCGCAAATTGCAACCTTATAGCCGCGCTCGATAAGACGGGCTATATATCCATCACAACTGTGATACGGCACACCGCACATAGGGGCGCGCTCTTCTAAACCGCAATCCTTGCCCGTAAGAACAAGGTCCAGTTCTTCCGATGCGGTTTTTGCATCTTCAAAAAACATCTCGTAAAAATCGCCCAGACGGAAAAACAGTATACTGTCTTCGTGTTTACCTTTAATCTCCATATACTGCCGCATCATCGGTGACAATTCAGCCATTAAACATCCCTCTTAAACTAAATTTAAATAAATTAGTGACATCCGCCACAGGTTGAGCAGTTGCCTGTGCAATCGGATATTTCACAGGTCTTGGGGTCTGCGCCCTGTGCACACATACTTATAATGGTATTAACATCAGCCAGTATTTTATCTACTGCTGCGCGTGCCTCATTGTATTCTACCATTGATTTGCTTTCCATAATCTCGTTATAAAGTGCGCGGAGTTCTTCGTTCATAACCTTAACCTTAACTTCATCCTTTTCATCCTTTGAAAGCTCGTTATCAAGGTTCATACGGGCAATATTGAATTTACCGATTTTATCCTGCAACTCGGTATCCTTTTCGCTATCTATCATTGCCTTCGCAAATCTTACATAAGCGGGGTCCGCTTGTAATGCCTCACCTAATTGTCTTGCTGCCAAAATTACATCCATTGTTAATTCTCCTTATTGTTTTTCTATTAAAGTACCTTTAAGTACATTTTGTGTGTTTGTTACCGTTACAAAGGCAAATTTGCCGATAAGCTCTTTTCCGCCGGCAAACTCTATAACATCGGTACCGCTTGTACGGCCCAATATAAAGCCCTCGTTCTCACTTTCCTCTTCGCAAAGCACACGGTATGTGCGACCAAGCATACTGTCGGTTTTTCGTTTGCCGATTTCATCCTGCACCTTCAATAACTCATCGAACCATTTGCCCTTTTCATTACGGCTTATTATATCGGGCATATCAGCGGCAGGTGTACCTGGACGAGATGAATAAATAAATGTAAAAAGCGAATTATATTCGACCTGTTTTATGAGCGATAATGTATCGCAAAATTCTTCGTAAGTCTCTCCGGGGAAGCCCACAATAATATCGCTCGTAATTGATATATCGGGAATGCGCTCTCTCGCCGCTTTTATAAGTGACAGGTACTTGTCCCTAGTGTATTTCCTGTTCATAACCCTAAGCACCCTGTCATTACCGCACTGCACGGGTAAATGTAAATGATGCGCAACCTTTTCGCAATCCCGCATAGCATCAAGCAGCTCTTCGGTGCAGTCTTTTGGGTGAGATGTCATAAACCTTATGCGGAACTCACCCTCAATGTCATTGATTTTTCTTATAAGTTTCGCAAAGTTAATATCTTCTTCTAATCCTTTTCCGTAGGAATTGACATTCTGACCGAGAAGCGTTATATCACGAACACCCGATTTGACCATTTGCTCTGCCTCACGCAAAATTTCGCTTGAAGCACGCGAGCGTTCCCGTCCCCTTACATGCGGCACAATGCAATATGTGCAAAAATTATCACAACCGTACATAATCGGCAACCAACCCTTGACGGTCTTATCACGACAGACAGGGATGCCTTCAACAATATGCTTTGTTTCGGTAGATATATCAAAAATACGCTTTGAGCCGCTTATGCGCCGTAACATATATTCGGGTAAACGATGCTGCACGTGGGTGCCGAAAAGTATATCCACATACGGATAACTCTTTTTAATGCGTTCTTTCACCTTTTCCTGTTGAGCCATACAGCCGCAAACCGCCACTATCATATCGGGTCTTGCTTTCTTCAGCGCCTTCATAGTACCGATATTGCCGTACACCCTGTCCTCCGCATGTTCGCGTACCGCACAGGTGTTAAAAAGCACAAAATCGGCTTCCTCGACATTTTCCGTAAAGCCGTAACCCATCATTCCGAGCATACCCTTGATATGCTCGGAATCGCTGACATTTTGTTGGCAACCGTATGTATTTATACACGCCTTTGGCTCGCCGTAACGCGCCAACACAATCGGCCTTAATTTTTCTATAATTTCCAACTGTTCCTTAAACATAAAACACCTGACGATAATATATTTTATTTCAGTATATATTATACTATATATAAACGGCATTATCAAGACCGCAAAAAAATATTATTGGTAAATTTGTAAAAAAGTTCTTTACAAAACAGTTTTTTTGTTATATAATGTGTTTGTAAAATTTTATTTAAGCGAGGTAAATAACTATGAAAAAATTATTAGCAGTTTTCTTTGCATTGTTGCTCATCGCAATTCCCTGCTGTGTAGGTGTTTCTGCTGCAGGTGCCATCAATGCTAACGAGCAAAAGATTCTTGACACACTTGACCAGTATGTTCAGCTCGGTAAAACCAAGTATCACATTCCCGATGAATATATTACTCAAGCCAAGAACTATTTCTTAACAGTTGATGTTAGCGAAACTCAGGCAAACGAAATCATTGGTTACATCAATGACGGTATTGACATTCTTAAAAAAGATGCAAGACCTGATGAAGAGTTCCATATGAACGTTCTTCCTACTGCTGACAAAAAGGCAATCCTTAAAGCAGGTCAAGATGCTTGTGCAGTGGTTGATCTTACCTTAACATATGATGCAGCTACAGAAAAAGTTGTTATCACAGCTGCAAACAGCACCACACCGGTATTCAATTCTGAGCCGATTATCAAAACAACAGGTGCCGAAGTTAATGCTATCGTTATCGTAGCTGCTGCATTGGCAGTTGTTATGGTTGCCGCTTTTGTAATTTCTAAAAAGGTTAAATTATTCTAATCTTGTTGAAAAATATCGATTTTAAAAAGCTAACGGTACTAATATCAGTGCCGTTAGCTTTTGCTTTAATAGGATATTTGATTTTGTTTTTGTCGGCAAAATCAACCATAAATTCCGTTGTCGATATCTGGAGTATGATGGCAACCGATACCCAGATTTACGATGCGGATGATACCTATACCGACCTTTATTCAGGTGAAATTTTTCACAGCTACACCGATACAGTACCCAGTAGTTTAATCACCTTTCCTTCACCCGGCACAAAATACGGTGAAATTTCCATTGAGGGTACTACTGTTGACTGTCCCCTTTTCTTTGGAGACGACAGCAAAACATTGCGCAGGGGCGTAGGGCAGTACGCAGGCAGTTCTTTCCCGGGTATGTGTTCCACAACAATTATCGGCGGACATAATAATTCATTTTTCAAAACCTTGAAAGATGCAAAGGTTGGCGCCACTGTAACAATCAAAACACATTACGGTATTTACACCTATAAAATCACGGGGAGCGCAATAAAAAATTTTGATGACCGCACCGCGTTTGACTTAAAAGCCGAGAATGAAAACCTTGTTTTATATACCTGCTATCCGTTTAATGCCTTGGGGCTTACCAGTAAGCGTTATTTTGTTTATGCCGAATATGTTTCGGGTCCGAAAATACTGCTAAATGAATAGAGGTGTGCTATGACCGAAAGAAATAAAATAATATTAAAAACCGCCATAAACTATACCGCTTCGGTAATTACTGCAGTGTTTATTTTCCTTTTTTGTTGCAGCGTGGCTATTGGCGTTTTATGTTCAAAAAATTATATAAAGTTCTCGGTTAAATCCGCCGACTATATAGCCCTGTCGGCAGAGGAATTAAAGGAAGATATGATTTCCCTTGCAATACCAAGCGGTTTACCCGAAAAATTTTTCGATGATAAAATCGATAATGCCGCTCTTTTAAAACTGAATAACGACTGTATAGATAACGCCTATGACAACGGCAAATTTTCCGTTGATACCACCAACATAAAACAATATCACATTGATGCTTTCAAGGAATATGCCGAATCGGGCGCATTGGCAAGCGACACCGATGTAACTGATGAATCTATGGGCTATTTAGCTCAACTTTGTGCCGAAAAATACGAAAAAGTTGCCGCAAACAGCGTTTTTAAATACCTGTCGTTCTACGCCTCGAAAATAAATAAATTTATGCCTTTTGCCATTATCGGCACACTTTTATTTTCGGCTTTTTGCATTGTTTTTCTATTAAAAACAGGCAAAGCACAGGGCGATAAACGGTATCTTTATTTTTCCCTTTGTGGCGCAGGTATTATGTCATCATTGGCACCCTTGGTTGTTTTAATCGGCGGATTTGTTAAAAAAATCAGTATTTCTTCCCGCGCAATGCACCTGTTTATTATCTCTTTACTCAATAACATTTTGTTGATACTGGTAGTTTTAGGAATTATACTGATAGCATTAGCGGTATTCTTGCTTCTTTTCAAAAAGAAAGATAAGAAAAACGAAAAAAACTCTTGATTTAAGTTAGTTATTAGTGTATAATAAATCCGTTGCAAAAAATGCAACGGATTTATATTTGCCGGTGGGAAGCGAATTGGCAGTTTTTGCCAAGCGCGCATCCGGTGGATGATTGAGCGGTTGGCGAAAAGGCGCCGCGGTCGAAATTTTTGGTCGCTCCAAGACCTGAAAAATTTCGGGCACCGCAAGAGTCACGAGCACAAAGTGTTTGTGGGTGATTAAGTTAATATTTGCCGGTGTGATGGAATTGGCAGACGTAGTGGACTCAAAATCCACCGGTGGCGACACCGTGCCGGTTCGAGTCCGGCCACCGGCACCAAAAAAAATCCTTGTTCTTCAGAACAAGGATTTTTTATTTATTTGCCCAAATTGTTTAAGTAGTCAACACAAGCTGCTGCATCGGCAAGTTCACTGGTTGCTTCCTCTGTGGGAACATTCTCTACTATCAAATCATAGCCGTTTTTAAGCGCCCAGTTGTACACATCTTTAAGCGGAGTTGTGCCTTCACCAAGCAGTCTGAATTCTCTCGGCCACGGTGTTGTCAGACCGTCACGGAAATGTACTAAATCAATGCGGTCTTTGAGTGTTTCGAGAACATAAAGTGGGTTTACGCCCGCATAATGACACCAGAAAACATCTATTTCAAAACGGATTTTTGTACGGTTTTTAAGCTCAATATGCATAAACATATCGTCTTCGTTAAGCATAAATTCTTGCGAGTGGTTATGATAAGCCAATGTTATTCCGTTTTCTTCCAAACGGGGTTGCCATTTGTTTATATAATCAACCAATTTATCCATTTCTTCGCGAGTTTTACAATTCTTATACGGAATAACCAATTTATCGCAACGCAAATCTTTAAAAATTTGAACAACCTCGGCGAACTTTTCTTCGGAGTCTATTTCGGGGCTGTAATGAGCTGCAGGAATTTCTAATCCGAGTTCATCACACCAAGCCCTAAACTCGGCAGGTGTGCTGTCAAAAAAGCCACAGGGCTCTACCTGTTTATAACCAAGCTCCGCCATTTTTACAAGTGTGTTGTGCACATCTTCTTTCATTGCGGTATGTACCGAGTAAAGTTGATAACCAAATTTCATAAAAATTCCTCCAATATCCAATTATTATATCAAGTTAATTTTATCACATAAGAAGCACTTGTCAAGCCCGTTTTACATCATAAAATATACTTTTCCACCATCTAATTCACACTCGTACCACTTATCCTTATAAGTAGCCGTTACCTTAATAACAGTACCTTTCTCAAAGACTTTTACCTTGTATTTTTCATTTGGTACTGCTACCGAATAGATTTTTTTGCTTGAATCAAGCGTTATTTCCTTATTGCATGGGGTAAACTCTACCTTTTTGATTTGGTCGGTTTTTACATATCCTATTACACCATTGTAGCGTATTTCCGACCAACCTGTAACCAGCGTTCTTATACGCTCATAAATAACATTTTTAACAATTATTCCGCCCTCACCGGAGTTTTCGCTATGCCCGTTATATACTGTTACGCTATCCGTTACACACTCTACCGGTTCGCTTGGATATACATATCTGTAATACGAAACATTTAAATCAACATTTCCCTTTATGCCGTCCACCTTACCGCGACTGGTATACTGCCACATTGCATATTCGCCCGTATAATTTGTGGACTGTACATAGTGAGCCAACCAAAAATCATAATCTTTAACGGCATCAAAATCCCAATAATCCGTTGTTGAAGATTTACTGGCATAAAGCATTGGATTATAACCGCCAAGCGCTATGTAATTTAAAAATGCGATAGTGTTTTTGGTTAGTTGTTGGCGGCTTAAATTCTCGGCACGGGATTTTTGCTTGTTAAAGAACTCCTCAAAATCGTAAGCCACGGGGTAAAGAATTTTGATGCCCTGTTCTGCTTTTTTATCAAGAATACTGCAAACCCACGCCGCTTCCTGACGCGCCTCTTCCTCGTTTATGGCGGTTGAATAAAAGTATATGCCTATGGTTATGCCGTTTTCGTATGCGCCCTTGATATTCTCTTCAAAACGCGCATCCTGCACAATCTTCCCCGTTACATAACCACGGTATCCGCACCTGATCATTACAAACTCAACACCCGCGGCGGCAACCTTTTTCCAGTCGATTTTACCGTTGTGACTCGATACATCTATGCCGTAGGAAAGCGCCTGCCACCTTGGACTTACCACCTTGTTTACCGAATCATATATGGTAATTCCGCCCAAAGTATCACTTTGCTCCTGGTCTTGTTTATCTATATCGGTGTCTTCCGCCGAATTTTCATCGGCAATTTCGACCTTGGGAATCTCTATTTCTTCATCAGGTATTGACTGGCCATTTTCACTCGGCTTTGTTATAACCGAAGTGTATTGATATTCTTTTTCGATATAAAAGCCGTTTTTAGCAAAAAAGATTAGCGGTACTGTGAGCAAAACACATAACAAAAAGCAAACACCCGAAACTATTGACAAAGCAAGATGTCCGCGGATATACCCACAGACTTTTTTAAAACGCTCTTTTATAGTTTTAGGTGTTTTTTGCTTATTCATCAAGTTTGAGCACCGCCATAAACGCTTCCTGCGGAACCTCGACACTACCGAGTTTACGCATTCGTTTTTTGCCTTCTTTTTGTTTTTCAAGCAATTTCTTTTTACGGGTTATATCACCGCCGTAGCACTTTGCCAATACATCTTTTCGCATCGCTTTTACGGTCTCACGGGCAATAATTTTGCCGCCTACCGCCACCTGTATCGGAACCTCGAAAAGTTGTCGCGGAATATAATCCTTTAACTTTTCGGCTATACGGCGTGCCCTTGAATACGCATTATCTCTGAATACAATAAACGAAAGCGCATCAACCACATCACCCGCAATCATAACATCCAGCTTTACAAGGTCGGATTTGTTATAACCGCTTATTTCATAATCATACGAAGCATAACCCCTTGTGCGAGATTTAAGCGCATCAAAGAAGTCGTAAATAATCTCACCCACAGGCATAATATAGTGAATGTCCACACGGTCACCCATATATTTCATATCGGTATAAATACCGCGCCGCTCTTCGCACAACTGCATAATGGCGCCTACATATTCGCTTGGGCTGTAAATGTGTACATCAGCCACAGGTTCAGATGCCGATGCGATTACTGTCGGGTCAGGGTAATTTGTGGGGTTATCCACGCTTAGCTCTTCGCCCGAAGTTAATTGAAACTTATATATTACGCTTGGCGCGGTTGTAATTATATCGAGATTATACTCTCTTTCAAGGCGTTCTTCAATAATTTCCATATGCAAAAGTCCTAAAAATCCGCAACGGAAACCAAAGCCCAACGCCTTGGATGTTTCGGGCTCATAAAGAAGGGACGCATCATTGAGTTGCAGTTTTTCGAGTGCTTCACGCAAATCTTCATAGTGGGCACCGTCAGCCGGATAAATACCGCAGAATACAACGGGGTTTACCTTGCGGTAACCCGCAAGTGCCTCGCTTGTTGGGTTGTCGGCTAATGTTACGGTATCACCCACACGAGCATCGCTTACCGTTTTAATAGATGCGGCTAAATAGCCCACTTCACCCGCTTCAAGACAGTCACACGGTACTAATGCCGTTGCGCTCTTTCTGCCAATTTCAACGACATCAAAGGTGGCGCCCGTTGCCATCATTTTGATGGTGTCGCCTGTGCGGATTTTACCCGCAACCACGCGGAAATATACTATTACACCCTTGTATGCATCATAGTAAGAATCGAATATAAGCGCCGAAAGCGGTGCATTTCTATCCCCCTTGGGAGACGGAATTTCAGTGACGATTTTTTCAAGCACTTCTTCAATATTAACACCCGTTTTTGCCGAAACCAAGGGCGCATTATCAGCAGGGATACCGATTATATCTTCTATTTCGCCCTTTACTCGCTCAGGGTCGGCTGACGGTAAATCAATTTTATTTACAACGGGCAAAAGCTCAAGCCCGTGGTCAACCGCTAAATATGTGTTGGCAAGGGTTTGCGCCTCAATACCTTGCGATGCATCAACAATAAGCAAAGCGCCCTCACACGCGGCAAGTGAACGCGAAACCTCATAGTTAAAGTCCACATGACCGGGGGTGTCTATTAAATTAAGCTCGTAGCGTTTGCCATCAGCAGCATCGTAATAGAGCGTTACGGCGTGTGATTTTATTGTAATGCCGCGCTCCCTTTCCAAATCCATACTGTCAAGGATTTGTTCCTCCATCTCCCTTGATGATACCGAGCTTGTTTTTTCAAGCAAACGGTCGGCAAGGGTTGATTTACCGTGGTCAATATGTGCTATAATACAAAAATTTCTTATGTTTTCAAGCGGAAATGACACAAACATTTCTCCTATCAAAAT
>JAZUSW010000119.1:0-2745 GCA_045606925.1 Acutalibacteraceae bacterium
GATGAATATTGAATAATGAATAATTTCGGTGTCGGCTTTGCCGACAATTTTATAATTCGTGCCGTAGGCACTCCTTAATTCTTCATCATTCATTTTTCATTATTCATTCTTCACTTATACAATGAGCATTGCATCTCCAAAACTGAAAAATCTATACTTTTCTTCTACGGCGCATTTATAGGTGTCCATAGTATTTTCATATCCCGCAAAGGCGGATACAAGCATAATAAGTGTGCTTTCGGGCAAATGGAAATTAGTTATCAGTGCATCCATAACCCTAAATTTATAACCGGGATAAATAAAAATATCGGTATCTTCACTACACGCCTTAATCTCTCCGAATTTTTGCGCAGCACTCTCAAGTGTACGGCAAGAGGTTGTACCAACACAAATTACCCTGCCGCCGTTTTGTTTGGTATTATTTATAATTCGGGCTGTTTCTTCACTAATAACATAGTGTTCGGAATGCATTTTATGGTCGGTTATATTATCGGCTTTAACGGGGCGGAAAGTACCAAGTCCCACGTGCAAAGTGACAAATGCTATATTTATTCCCTTTTGTTCTAATCTTTTTAACATTTCGGGAGTAAAATGAAGTCCCGCAGTTGGCGCGGCGGCGCTACCCAATTCCTTTGAATATACTGTTTGATAACGCTCTTTATTCTCTAATTTTTCTTTAATGTAATGCGGTAAAGGCATTTGACCTACCTCATCAAGCACCGAGAAAAATTCTCCATCGCAAGTAAATTCAATGATACGGTTACCATCAGACAAAACATCGGTAACCGTTGCCGATAATTTATCGGAAAATATAAATTCATACCCGATTTTCGCCTTTTTACCCGGACCTGCTATACACTCCCAAACCAATATATTTTTTTGTTTTAATAGTACAAACTCAACCACTGCACCCGTATCCCTGCGTGTACCGTAAATACGCGCGGGTAAAACCCTTGTATTATTTAAAACAAGGGTGTCCCCTTTTTTTAAATAATTATCCAAACCGCTAAACACAGTATGCGTCAAATCCCCCGTATTTTTATCTAAAACCAAAAGCCGTGATGCATCGCGCGGTTCTATTGGAGTTTGCGCAATGAGTTCTTCCGGCAAAAAATAATAAAAATCGCTTTTTTTCATAATTTTACATCCCATTCTTGATTGACAAATGCACAAAAAAATGCTATATTAGTATAATAATTATTATAATAGCATTATAGTGCAATTTTCTTTTTAAAGCAACCCTTTATTTTAGAATTTGCTCACAGAAAGGTCTGTTTAATATGAAAAAGTATAAAGTTGGTATTATAGGCGCTACCGGTATGGTAGGTCAGCGTTTTGTTTTACTTAACGAGAATCATCCGTGGTTTGAAATAGAGTTACTTGCAGCATCCGCCAGAAGCGCAGGTAAAACCTATGAAGAAGCGGTAGGTAACCGTTGGGCAATGACAAAACCGATGCCCGAAAAGGTTAAGAAAATGATGGTGCTTGATGCCACTGCCGATATGGAAAAAATCGCAAAAAGCGTTGATTTTGTTTTTTGCGCAGTTGATATGAAAAAGGATGAAATCAAAGCATTAGAAGAAGCATATGCCCGTCTTGAATGCCCTGTTGTTTCTAATAATAGCGCTCACCGCTTCACCCCTGATGTTCCTATGATTATTCCCGAGCTTAACCCCGAACATGCCGAGGTTATCCACGCGCAAAGAAAGCGCCTTGGCACAAAACGCGGATTTGTTGCGGTTAAATCCAACTGTTCTTTGCAAAGTTATGTACCCGCGCTCTTCCCGTTAGATAAGTTTGGTATCAAGCAGTCACTTGTTTGTACATACCAAGCGATTTCGGGTGCAGGTAAAACCTTTGAGCGTTGGCCCGAGATGGTAGATAACCTTATCCCCTATATTGGTGGCGAAGAAGAGAAATCGGAAAAAGAACCGCTTAAAATCTGGGGTAAAGTTGAAGACGGTGTTATTAAAAATTCCGATAAGCCCAAGCTTACCGCACAGTGCTTCCGTGTACCTGTTTCGGACGGTCATACCGCTGCTGTATTTGTAAGTTTTGATAATAAACCGAGTATTGATGAAATTTTGGATATTTGGAAAAACTTTAAGGGTCGTCCGCAAGAATTGGATTTGCCCAGTGCGCCAAAGCAGTTCCTTAACTACTTTGTTGAAGATAATATGCCGCAAATCAAACTCCAGCGTGAGCTCGAAAACGGTATGGCTATCTCGGTTGGCAGATTGCGTGAGGATACCCAATACGATTATAAATTTGTTTGTATGTCGCACAACACTTTGCGCGGTGCCGCAGGCGGCGCTGTTTTACTTGCAGAGTTGCTTTGTGCTGAGGGCTATATAGATTAATTTTTAGAAAGGAAATCTTGCCTTATGAAAAAGAGAATTTTTACAGGCGCTGCAACCGCACTTGTAACTCCTATGTTTGATGACGGCACAGTTAACTACAAAGAGCTTGATAGAATTATAGAGGAGCAAATCGAAAAAGGTATAGATGCGTTGGTTATTTGCGGCACCACAGGTGAAGCCGCCACCCTTAACCACGAAGACCACGTAAAAGTTATTGCATCCGCCGTAAAGACTGCTAAGGGCCGTGTGCCGATTATTGCAGGTACAGGCAGTAATGATACCGCTTATTCTGTAGAACTAAGTAATGAAGCATTAGCCGTAGGCGCCGATGCACTCTTACTCGTTACCCCCTATTACAACAAAACTTCACAGGCAGGTCTTATTG
>JAZUSW010000120.1:0-15004 GCA_045606925.1 Acutalibacteraceae bacterium
GCATATTCTGTTTTCGCTTTAAATGAACCTGTACATATTTGTAAAAGTTCACACGAAAACGCACACGCATTTTAGAAAGTGTTTATTTATAAGCGCTTAAAAAGAATTTTTAACGGGTTCAAGTCCCGTCACTCGCACCAACTTAAAACCCGCTATTTTAGCGGGTTTTTCTTTATTTATGCGGGTTCGCGAGTGCTTTCGGTGTTTTTTTATATCGTGTAAATGTTACGGGAAATGCACACGAATTATAAAAATTGCACACGAAATTGCACACGAATTATAATAAACACTTATGCGAAGTGGTTTTCGATTTCATAAATATTTTGAAAGTGGCCAGTAATTTTTTGAGAAAATATACTTTGTTTATCCTCAAGTATATGATTATATACGTTTTGCATTGTATAGTTTGTTGACCAGCCGCCCTGTGCTTGAATATACTTATCCGGTATGCCCATAGCGTGTAGTATAGACACGTTATAGTGGCGCAGGTCATGGAATCTAAAATGCGGTAAATTATTGCGTTTTAAAAATTTTGTAAAATTACTTGAGAGATTGTGGGGTGTATACTCCACAATTTTTCCATTTTTGGTTTTTAAGCGATTTATCAAAAAATCAGGAAGTTCTACATATCTATCGGAAGAAACGGTTTTTGGCGGCTTAATATGCCAATTCCCGTCAGGGTCGCTAACCATAGATTTGTTTATATGTATATAAGTATTGAATACGTCATCAGAAGTTAACGCACATATTTCACCACAACGAAGTGCGCCGAATGCCGCCAACATAATCGGAATTTCAAGTTTGGTGTTTTTTGCGGCATTCATCAACTGTTTAATTATTTCATCCGTAGGGATATACATAGGCGGCTTTATTTTTTGCGGTAGCTTTATATGTAAAGTAAAGTCCGGACGGAACATTGCAAGTACTGCCGACAAAAGCCCGTGACAGTTCCTAACTGTCTTGGGTGAATGCGCAGCGGCAAACTGATTTATAGAACGCTGGATAATTTCATTATTCAGGCGTTCTATTTTTATTTGCATAATATCTTGTAACGCTGTATTGCGCAGTGTTGTATAACCGCGCATCGTAGCGGGGGATAGTACATTGAGTTTTGCGCTTAAATAACGGTCATAGGCAGTTGCCAATGTTATATCTTCAGTTAATTCTTTTTCTTTGCCTGCAAGCCAGGCGGCAGCGGCAAATTCTGCTTTTCGGCGGTCGGGGTCAGTAAAAGATTTTCTGACCGGCACACCATCTATTGTAATGTGTGCCTGAACCCTCCAGTTTCCCGAAGGTAATTTCTTTGCTTTTGACATAATATACACTCCTGTTCTTTAATAGCCAATATTTAATGCATATTGACAAATATAAGGACAGAGTGGTATAATATATGAGTAAGTTGGTAGCTTACATTATTCCGGCTCTGTCCGGTATCCGCTCTATCCTGTTGGCGCAGGGTAGAGCGTTTTTTTATTTTAGTCTATTTTCACAAAAATGGCACAATCGTTCTTTTTCCTGCTGGGCTTCTGATAAATAGCCCGAAAATATTTTATCACAATATTTAAGAGATTGACAATCTCTATAATAGTGAAACACATGTCCAGTTTCCGACCAATAATATATTGTGGTTTCATCAAGAATGACATTAGCATCGACAGGTGTTGAATAATTAGCTATTCGTTTCTGGGATGTAAAGGTTTCAAAAATCATAATTAACATTATGGTTAAAACAAAAACCAAAACAACGAGTATTGATATAGTGGAAGAACGATTGTTTTTAATATCTTCTAAAAGATAATTTGCAAATCTATTGGCTTCTTCTTCCTGTTGTGCTTTGGGAATCGCGCTGTTATGCCCTAAATAGATGTGACCTATTTCGTGAGCCAGGGCAAATAGCTGCTTATCGGTGCTTAATCTGTCGTTGATAAAGATAACAATATTTGAAGCGTTATCTTTTACCGATACCGAAGCGGCTTTCATCCCTTCTTCGTACACACCTAATGCAATCATCATAGCTGCAGACGTTGAGTACGGTTTTACAATATAACCGAGTTTATTCGCCGCTAAGCTAAGGTTCTCAAGGGTTAATGATTTGGTTGACAGTTTTGTTTTGTTGCGAAAGGTAATTGCTTTGTGTTTAACATAATTCATTTTTAATTCCTCCTTTGATTTAATCATAACGGAAGAATTAATATAGTCAAATACATTTAATTCATTTTATTTTAACGTTTTAACTAATTGCAGTATCGCTTTTATCTTTTCGGGCGGTAAATCTCGAACTTCGGTAATCAGTTCATTAATTTCTTTGAAGTTATCCATATTCAAATTGACAGTATGCGAACCATCCACGCCTTCCATATTAAATACGGTAAGGGGGAGAAGGTTTTTAACGGTTTGAGTTTCGGGATTTGGCAACTTACCTATATCAGCCAAACCAGGATATTTACGAACAATTTTTTCATCATCGATTGTTGTGTAGCGCCAAAGGGCTTGGTTAACGGGTTCCGTCCATCCCATGAGTTGTCCTGGACTAATTTTCAACGCTTTAGCCAGGGCGATAATTTTAGATTGTGTAAGGTCCACTTTTCCAGTTTCGATTTTGGCGATTGAGGAACGGTCGGTATATCCTGCTTTATCAGCAAGTTCTTGTTGGGACATATTCAACTCTATTCTTCGCCGACGAATATTATCGTAGAGTGGTAACATAATGCATCACCTCTAATAAGGATGATAGCATACTCGTGAATAATTGTCAACATTTTTTTACATTTTCGAAAAAAAGTGTTGACAAACTCTAAAAAGCGTGTTAAAATCCAAATAGTGAATTAAATTCACAACCAAGGGAGGTGAAATTATGACTAACTCGAAATTGTTGAATGATGCAATAGAACAAAGTGGATTAAAAAGGGATTGGATTGCAAAGCAATTAGGAATTACCAGGGCTTCGCTGTTTTCAAAAATCAAAAATGAGTGTGAGTTTAAGGCAAGCGAAGTGAGCAAATTGTCAAGGATACTTTCTCTTGATGATAAGACAAGAGATTATATTTTTTTGACAGAATAGTGAATTAAATTCACAAATTGTAAAAAAGGTGAAATTGTCTAGAAGGAGGGATAAGCTTAGTGGAGCTGGAAATAGCAAAAAGTGATAAAGAGGTTGTAATTAAAGCACAAACTTTGCTTTTATATCAACTGGGGATATCAAATGGGAAGAGTGTTGCGTTAATTTCAAGGGAATTAAGGAAGTGGCATAAGATTTCAAGGAAGGATTTTGTCTTCGCCGGTAAAAATAACAGGCGAAAGTTTCTCGGACTTTTCGGTGTTTTCAGAAGGCACGGACAACCCCGAGAAGATTTTGTTGAAGATGGCAACAAACAGGTCGGCGCCAGATAGTTTATATTCTTTTTCTAATTTTTCTAATCCGTAATTTTTAATTACGTCTGTTGTCAGTTTATAAGCAAGATTTTGTTTATCCAAATTTTTCACCACCTTTTTAAAATTTATTATATCAGGTGGGGAACAATAAATCAAATATGTACTTACAGTAGCACGGTCGCCATAGCTAACAAAACTAAAAAGCTACCAACTTACGATGTTCAGATGATGTTATGGTATGGTATTCATTGTTTCATCTGCCGATACGCAAATCGTTATAGATAAGCTACCAACTTACAAGGTTGTGGCGGCTGTGCTGCTGTAAGTGCGAAAGAAAAGGAGAGTGAAATATGTATATTCTTATTGCTATTTTAGTTATTGCTTTAATCTTGGCGCTGATTATGTGCATCAGATACCGTTTGATGATTAAAGTATTGGTGTTCTGGATGATAGACAACAGATACGCAATGCCGGACAAGCCGTATATAAAGCAAGTTGCAGAAGAAATTTTAAAAAAGAAAGGGGAAAAATAAGATGCCAAAGGTTGTCTTAACATTAGAAGATAAGCGCCGAGCCGAGATGGAAAAAGATTTTCGCCGTCAGGACCGTCTTTTAAGAGACGTAATACGGGAAAAGGTACTCAGAAAAATATCCTATGATGAATTAGCGGAAAAGGCAGGTGTCGGCAGAGGTACAGTTCAGAAGTTTGTAAATCATCCCGAACAGCTGCGTGTAGAGCATCTGCGCAAATGCTGTATAGCGGCAGATATACCGCTTGTTATATCGGGAGAATAACTATTTTGCACTTAACTGCAAAGGAGGAAAGAAAATGAGTGAACAAGCAAGATTTAACATTTTACTAATAATGTACTTAGCGGCAACGGTGGTAACACTTGTGGCGTTGGCGTTAGGTCTTTGGGCCGATGCGAAGCGCAAGGCGGCAGAGGTGCGCAGCATCGAGTGGAAGCAGATGTACTGCCGCGAGAAAGAACGCTCAGAAAAACTTAATGCCGAGAACAGCGTTTTGAGAAACAATGCAAAGCTACCGTGTGTAAACGCTTTTAAGGTACCCGAAGGGAGATTAAGATTATGACTACATATTGTCCCGTATGCGGGAAGCGGCACCCTGAGATAGCGGATTGCGCAAAATACGGTGTACCTATTTGTTCGAGACATTGCGATACCTGCCAATATAAACTTGGTGAAGCTTCGGTACGTTGCGGATATGGCGCCAACACAAAAGCGACAGGCGTACCTGTGTATCTGGCATTGCCGGATGACGTGAAAAGAGAAAAAGAAAAAATGCGCTCCTGGCATATCGACAAGGTGGCGCAAAGGTATTCGGATATTAAGGAATTATATAATAACGGAAACAACGCCGAACAAAATCTTGTATATCGGCCCATATTGGCGGCGTGTCAACAGTTAATGTATGAACGCGTTGACGGTTTACTTGCCGAAGAAAACATACCGCAAATGCCAACCGATGAAATTTTAGAGTACCGTTTAGAGCTTTGCCGGTTAATTACCGAAAACAAAATGAACGAAACTCTTAAAAGCGCAGTAAACAAAGCGTTGGAGTTGTGTTGTATTGAGTTAAATAAAAGGAGGAAAGCGGTTTGATTATATATGTATGCTCTCCTTATGGCGGACAGGAAGAAAACTATGAAACCGCCAAGCGCTTTGGCAAGTATGTTATAGAACACGGCCATATAGCTATAATACCGCACACAATGTTGCACGGTGTGGTTGATGACAATATTCTCGAACAAAGATTAAGTGCATTGGCGCTTGGAAAACAGTTAATGACGCTTTGTGATGAAGTGTGGGTGTTCGGCAAAAACATTACAAGCGGTATGGAGGGCGAGATAAACGAAGCGGTTCGGATAAACAAGCCCATTAAATATATAAAATGCCTGCCGAGTATAACAGGACGAGCAATAGCTATTTCGATATGTTTAAAGGAATACAGTAATTATTTTAGCGGATTTTTAACACCTGTTATTAGCGAGGATATGTCGCACTTTATTAGGTATGGTGTATCGGAAAAACTGATACTGCACTGTATGGGGATTGCTGCTCGGCGCCAAAAGCCGTGGATATACTGCAAACGCATTCTTGACAGGTGCCTTAGCGAAAATGTATATACCGTTGAAGATTTCGACAAGCGTAAAGCAGAAGGCAAGAAAAATGAGCACTTTGGCCATACGGATGGCGAGCTCAAACAAATTGAAGAAATGATAAACAGGGGGTATTAAAGTGAAAAAGGTGCAAAAAAAGACCGCTCCCGGACAGGCACTCCGAGAAGCGGCAAAAATGCAAACCACAATTTGCACCCTTATTATAACACATAAGGTTTAAATTATCAAGTGTAAAGAAATCCCTCCGAGTTTTGCTATGCAAAACCCACCTCCCTTTAGGCAAGGGAGGCATTGGGAGGGAAAAATCGAAGAGTATTTTTGAAAATTAAAAAGGGTGCAAATCCCTTTTAACGCTTGATAAGTAGTCTTAACATTAGAACCATTTTTAATAAGGGAGAGCGATATGAAAGCGATATATCACAGGACCGTTGTGAGAGCAGGGCGTACGGTCGAGATAATAGAGACGTTTCCTACTAAGTATGGGGATGGGTTTACCAGGGAGAACGCGAAACAGGGGAATACGTCAGCGCAGCAAGCGGCGTATAACGAAGAGTTGGCGATAAGGCGGTTAACGAGAATACTTAACGAGAACTTTGTGCCTGAAGACTGGTTTATTACTCTGCATTATGAAAGGCATACGCGGCCGCCGACATTGAGCGCGGCGAAAACACAGCTGACTTACTATTTACGAAAACTCAAGCGGAGATACAACCGATTTGGTATCGACCCAAAGATAGTAAAAGCAACGGCTTACGGAGAGCGCGGAGCGTTGCATCACCACATAGTTATTACAAAGGGTGTGCCCATCAGCACGATAACGGCACTTTGGAAGGAGCATATAGGGGCGAGCATTAAGGCGCGGCCGCCCGAATACCGAGCGTTATATGATACGGGAGAGTACAGCTCGCTCGCGGCATACATATACGGACAAGCCGAGAAATCGAAGGCACCTGATGAAGATTTCTTGGATACCTTCGGTATGAAGCATTGGTCCTGTTCGCGAAACTGCAAGATACCGCAACCCGAAAAACCAAAGGCCATAGAAGAAATCAAGTGGAAAGAGCCGCCTGTAGCGTGGGCGGGGTATTTTATTGATACTGATTCTATCAGAGCGGATGTTAATCCCGTAACGGGTCGACCGTATTTGTTTTACCGTATGGTGAAACTGCCGCCCGGCTTTGTTTGTCATGATGATAACGGCAATAGAATTACGGGCAGTGCGGCCATCAGATATACGCGGCGTAAGAACGCTGACTGGATTAGGAATAACTGGAAAGCGCTTAATCCGAAGGGCGATATAGTGCCGAGAAAAAGGGAATAGGACAGGCATAAATTTAAAATTTAAAAGCAAAGGAGCAAACCACAATGAAAAACACACTTGCAGATTTAAATAACTATTTATTTGAAAGCATCGAAAGATTAAACGATGATGAGTTATCTTCGGAAGAACTGGATAAAGAGATTAAACGTAGCGAAGCGGTGCAAAAGGTAGCAAAAACAATTATAGATAACGGCTCTTTAGCACTGCAGGCAAAAAAGCATTTTGATGAGTACGGAATTCAACAAAACGTTGAGATACCGTTACTTGGTATAACGGATAAATGACTAACCGAAGAAAACACCGAACTTAAAAAGACGGTATCAGCTTTGCGAGAAAGGGTGAAAAAGTTAGAACAGTGGTAGGACATAAATATACAGCTGAAGAGAATGAGTTTTTAAATAGTTTTGTGCCCGGACATACATACTCAGAAATTATTACTGAATTTAACAAACGCTTTAGTGAACCGATAACCCGTTCTCGGTTAAAGGGATACATAGGAAATCATAAACTTAACACCGGGAAGACTGGCAGATTTGAAAAAGGCCATATTCCGCATAATAAAGGGCTGCATACGCCCACGGTCGGAAGAATGGCCGAAACACAGTTCAAAAAAGGCAGATTACCACATAATACAAAGCAAATAGGGTATGAACGGATTACCAAAGACGGATATATTGAAGTCAAGGTTACGGAACGTCCCGACAGGGCAAATGGTATAAAGAATTTTATCCCTAAGCACCGTCTAGTATGGGAAGCGGCAAACGGCCCGATACCTGATAACTGTATTGTTATTTTTTTGGACGGTGATAAAACAAACTGTAAGTTGGAAAATTTAGCTTTAATAACCAGGGCGGAGCATTTAGAACTCACAAGACGTGAGTTAAGAAATGAAAACCCACAATTAACCAAGACGGGTATACTCGTTGCTAAGGCGGGAATTGCGACACACAAAGCAAAACAAGTAAAAGGAGTGAAAGGAAATGACTAAAGCGGACTACATAAGGCAAATGACCGATGAGGAATTAGCGAAATATATTTATTTTCATGATGATGATTTGAATGATATGATTTGCAAACAATCACACGATGAATGTCCCTTCGGAGATGCGGTTGACACAGAAAACTGTAAGATTTGTGTTAAAAACTGGCTACAGAGTACCGTGGAAGAAGGGAAACCCTGGTATGAATAACGCCAAGGATTTGTACAAGCCCAGTGAAACCGAAGAGCAGGTGGCGGTGTTTGAATGGGCTATGCTTAATAGCGGCAAATATCCCGAACTTAAATTTATGTACCATGTTGCCAACGAAGGCAAGCGGACAGTTCGGTTCGGCGCCGAGCTTAAGCGTATGGGACTTAAGAACGGTGTGCCGGATATCGTGCTACCTGCACCGCGCGGGAGTTATCACGGGTTATATATCGAGATGAAGGTCGGGCAAAACCGCCCGACCGCCGCGCAAAAGGATTTTTTAGAATTTTTGAAAAGTCAAAACTACGCTACGGCAGTTTGTTACAGCGCCGAAGCGGCAATTAACGTAATTAAATTTTATCTTAAGGAGAGAAAATAACGTGTCAGAATTTATATGCGGGGTTATAGGATTTGTTATAGGTTTAGCGGCAGGCATTGTTATGATGTCTATATTGATAGTAGGAAAACAAGGTGATGTGCATAGCGCATCGCCTATTGCTGATGAAGGGGGAAAAGAAAATGATACACCAATTGAAAATAAAAAATAAATACTTTGAAGACGTAATTTGCGGCAAAAAGACCTTTGAACTGCGCCAGGATGATAGAGATTATGCAGAGGGCGACTATTTGGCACTAAATGAAGTTGACGATAGCGGCATATATACGGGCCGCAGCTGTATGGTCTACGTTGATTATATTTTGAAAGCTGTGCCGAATCTATTGCCTGATGGCATTGTTTGTATGGCGATAAAGCCGTGTCGATTGATAAAAACACAGGAAGAAAATGAATCCTTGGTAGCGGCACCGAGATATTGGAACGCGGTACCTGTGCTTGTTCAGGAGATAACGGAAGGAAGGCGAGAGTAGTGTTATTTTCGGAGAAAAACGATAATTCTATTGAGTTACATTTAACACAAGAAGAACGGGAGCTTTTATATAAGGCGCTGCGGCATTATTCGGCGTATGGAGAGAACAACGAGTACATAATTGAACAAATAACGAAAATTTGCGAGATTATGAATGTACTCGATAACGGTGAAATTGGGAGGAAATAATCAATGGATTATAGTGAAGCGTTTGATAAAGAAAGAAAATATAGGGTTGAAGTGTCGTTTTACAAGTACGGCCCTGCGCGAGATAATTTCGGCAGCGGCAGGGTAGATGCGCTGGCAACAGCGGAATTGTGTATAGATGCTTTTAAGAAAGACCACAACACCGAACACTTAGTAGATGCGGCCAATTATCTTATGTTCCGATGGATGTATCCGATGCCGGGAGAGTTCTTTAAACCAACTGACAGTAGCGGTAGTGTTGGAACGATCGGCACACCAATTAATTTTGAGAGGTGAAAAACATGTCCGGTCGTAGAAAAATTGAACACAGCTGTCTTATTTGCGGTGAAAGATTTTATTCAGTATCACATAATGCAAAATATTGCGGCGGTTGTCGTATTAAGTTCCGTAAGGAAATTAATGCGGAATCACATAAACGCGCTTATGAGATTAAAAAGAACGCGCCGCAGAGCACAACTGCGGCGATAATGGCGGAGATAAGAGAGATAGAGCGTTATAACAAAGAACACAGGGCAAGTTTGACTTATGGGCAATATCAGCTGATGAAGAAAGAAAAGACGGAAAAAGAATAATGACAAATAAAGAGAAAAAGAGAATTTTGCAAAGCTATTCCAAAATCGAAGGGCGGCTACTTGAACTTGAGAGCGAACTGGAATTTTTGGAGAAAAACCCGATGCGCCCGATAAATCTAACAGGTACGCGCGGCAGCGGCAATAACAAAAGCACGATTGAAGCGGCAACGGAAAGAAAAGAAAAATTAGAGAAGCTGATTCAGGAAGAATACAACGACTTGCAAATACTTAAAACGAGAATTGTAGCGGCAATAAAGGGACTCGAAGATATTACCGAGCGGCGCATAATTTTTCTTAAATACATAGGAAAAGGAAGCGGCAAGTATCATAAAACTTTGCCGCTTTGGAAAATCGCACGGGAATTGGGCTACAGTGTTGACAGGGTTAATCACTTGCACGGTAGGGCACTCAGGAATTTGAAATTATAAAAAAGCTCCCGCTTTTTTCAGCGAGAGCTTGGGGTCAATTTTTGTAGGTTTCGTGGTGGATTATACGGAATATTGTGAAATACGAAACGCCGTATTTTCGGGCTAAAGCGTAACAACCGTATTCTTTACTACCGAAAACATATTCATCGCGAATTTTTTTAACTTGTTCGTTAGTGAGTTTTCGCGTGCTGCTTTTGCGTAAATTTGTATCATAAGCGTGTTTCTTGTTTTCTGCGCCTGTAACCCACTCTAAATTTTCAACACGATTATCTGTTTTAATCCCGTTTTTATGATTCACTTCGGGCTTTCTTTCAGGGTTTGGAATAAACGCTTTTGCGACAAGACGATGGATTAAAACAAGGTTACGTTTGTTATTTTTATGAAGGCTCACTACAAAATACCCAGTGTTGGCTACTGTAGGTTTTAATATTAAAGATTTATACTCGCGTTTGCCACCATTTTTGAATTTTACAATTTTATCACAACTTTTCATGCTCCCTAAATTAGAAACTTGATAAAGCCCTTCATAACCTTCTATATCGCGCCATATTTCTTTTTGTTTAGGCAACACTGCTCACCGCCTTTAACAACAATGTAGCAAAGTTATTAGCATCATCTTCTTGCGTTCTTCCTGAATCACTTGTAGTATGTTCTAAAACAATATGACCGAGTTCGTGAGCTAATGCAAACATTTGTCTTTCTTCTGACATACTGTCATCAATGAAAATCATTTTATTGCCGTTTCCGTCAACCATTGCGAGAGCTTTCGCGTTCTTTGCGTCCTCGTACAAACCGAATAAAATCAACATATTATACGATTTTGAATAATCAAATACGGTACAACCGCTTATTCTTGCGATATATTTTAATCCTGCTAAATTCATAATAAAATCTCCTATCAAATTTTAGTTTGACAGAAGTTAATCTATGCGATATAATATATATGCGATTAGATTAACGTCTATCGTGTGCGGTGGCAGTTGAAACTTTCTCAGGGTGGCAACTGTCACTTGTTTTTTTCGCTTTCAATATCTTTTCTGATTAAACCTTTGATATATCCGGCTTTATTTGGTACTTTCTCCAACTTTGAAATAATATCTTGTTCGGTGTTTTTCATTAACCTAATAGTAATACTTTGTGTATGTTCTTTATGATATTTTTCTTGTGGAGTTTGTTTTCTTTTCTTTTCTATTGACTTTCACTTCCTTTTCGATTATAATAAGCACAAGAGAGTGGCGACTTCTTGCACAAGTCGGCTAACCCTCGAAAGTTAAATACTTGAAGAATTGCCGTTCCTTGCTTAATTGGTCGTGGGGGCGGCTATTTCTTTATCAAAACTATGATAAGAAATACGAATATAACAACGAGTGTTATGTACTCCAACGCTATCACCTCCTTAGAGGTTAGCGCCCACTCTCTCGGCTTTTGTCTTAAGGTTTCCCCTGTCGACATTCACATTGTAACATAGTGCATTACCTATGTCAACACTTTTTTCAAATTTTTTAAAAAATTTTTCAACGTCCGATTTTTTCGGGCGTTTTTTTGTTTTGCAAGATAGCAAGTTGTAGCAAGTTTTTTATGCTAAAATAATATCATAGAGAAATCGGGCAAGTAAACGATAGCGTTTAAACTACCCGATTTTTTCTTTTGTGGCAGACATAATGGCTGTCGGTAGGGTAGGCGGGAAATATGCGGCTCAGCCGCAGTGAAGAGAGAAAAACTCTCGCACGTGCGTGTGTGCGTGCGTGCAAGTCTTAAATATAGGGGAAGTGAAAATTTTGACAAAAACTTACACAAGCGGAATGTTCCCGGCAGTGAAAGGGAGAAAGAGAAAACTTGCAGAAATGCTTGTAAATCCTGACTGTGAACTTAATGTAACGCAGATTTGCGAAAAAATAGGAATATCGCGCCAAACTTTCTATAACTGGCAAAGCGAAACGGATTTTAGGGGATATGTAAACTGGCTTATTGACTCATATACTGATTCAGAACTCGCGAATGTTTGGAAAGCATTAATTAAAAAAGCAGTCAGCGGCGATGTAGCGGCACAAAAACTGTATATGGAGCTTAAAAATAAATACAAACAAGAGCTTAAAATTGACAGCAACGTGGTTTTTATATCGGGTGAAGAAGAAATACCTGATTAAACAAAAAACGGCGCAGGGCTAAATTATGAAAAATATTTATTTACCTGAAATAATAGGGCAAGGTTATAAAAAGTTTTGGAACGATACAAACAGATACCGCGTATTAAAAGGTGGTAAGGGCAGCAAAAAAAGTGCCACAACCGCATTGAATTATATATTCCGCATTATGAAATATCCTGATAGCAACCTGCTGGTAGTACGTGCGGTTATGAATACACATAGAGACTCGACCTTTGCACAGCTTAAATGGGCGCAGGAGAAGCTCGGCGTTACACATTTATGGCGCAATACGGTGTCGCCGATGGAAATGACCTTTTTACCTACCGGGCAAAAGATACTGTTTCGCGGTTTTGATGACGTATTAAAGCTCGCATCCACGACCGTTTCAAAGGGATATCTCAATTTTGTGTGGATAGAGGAAGCTTTTGAAATACCAAATGAAGATGATTTTGATAAATTAGATATGTCGGTTCCCAGAGGTGAAGTGCCCGAGCACCTATTTAAGCAAACGTCGATTACTTTCAATCCGTGGAGTGAGCGGCATTGGCTGAAAAGCCGATTCTTTGATACTCCAAGCGATAACGTATCAACATATTCAACCAATTATCTCATAAATGAGTTTTTAGATAAAACTGATATTGCCGTTTTCGAACAGATGAAAGAGAAAAACTACCGTAAATATGCCGTTGCCGGACTCGGTGAGTGGGGTATCGCCGAAGGTCTCGTATATGAGAACTGGGAGGTTAAAGAATTTAACCCCGACAAACTCGGTATTGAGTTCGATAGCAGCGGCAAGGTGGTAAAGGATGAGAGTTGGCAGTACCGTTATTTCTTCGGGCTTGACTACGGATACACTAATGACCCTACGGCGTTTATTGTATTTTTAGCAAATCCCGTTAAAAAAGAGCTTTACATAGTCGATGAGCATTATGAAACAAAGATGCTCAATAGTGATATAGCGGCAATGATAAAGAAAAAAGGGTATGCAAAAGAGCGCATCCGCGCCGATGCGGCCGAGCCAAAGAGTAACGATGACCTTAGGCGACTTGGAATACAACGTATACTGCCGAGCATTAAAGGTAAAGACAGTATTATCAACGGCATAATGCAGATATGCGAATACAAAATATTTGTTTTGCCGAGATGTAAAAACGTAATAGCGGAGTTATCCTCATATTGCTATAAGAAGGATAAAAACGATAAAAGCATAAACGTGCCTGAAGATAGCGACAACCATTTGCTTGATGCACTCAGGTACGCTATGTATGATGTGCGATACTTTAGGGCCGATGACCCAAATATAAAGAAAAAAACAACCGCAGAAGAGCGATACAAGCGTTCACAAAGAGTAAATAGTGAAGACATACTCGGCGGTTGGGAAGGATAGATAAATATGATAGCAATAGCAAATTTAATAATTACCTGGCTGATTTCGGTGGTAATTGCCGCCGTAATCGGCTTTTTTTATGCCAAAGAAAAGTATAGCGTTAAAAAGAAAACGGTAATAACCGAAAAGGCGGTACTGACTCCGGAAGAAGTTTACGAACGCGAGAAAAGAGAACGCGAAGAAAGAAATTTCTTTAATTATGACGGTACCGAACAAGATGATTCTAACGTTTAAAAGTATAAGGGGCGCAGCGGTGCCGCCCCGAAAACAATAGACGTGGAATAAATAAATGCTCTCACCATGAGCAGAAGGAGTAACAAAATGGAAGAAAACAACAACACTCAAATTTTAGAGAGCACCACATCGACAGAATTTGAGGGGGCCGAAGAAGCAGTAGAAGTAAACGGTGACGCGCCACAGGCATCGGGAGACAATGTTGATGATTCGGCAACGGCAGACGGCAATGACGGTGCAGACGGCGCGGAAGGCGGTGAAGGTATCGCGGCGGCAGGTGGAGATGAAATCACATTGACCGTGCAATACAATCACGAGGATAAAGTGCTGAGCATGGCCGAAGCCAAAGAACTGGCGCAAAAAGGTTTAAAGCTCGATTCTATGAAAGATATGTTGAACGACATATCATATTTAGCGGCAATACAGGGTAAAACCCCTGCGGAGCTTATAAAGGGTTACATAGAAGCGGGCGAGAACATAAGGCGCCAGGAACTCATCGAGAAATACGGTGAGGATAGCGAAGCGGTTGAAGTTCTGATGGAAAAATATCGAGAAGAAAACCAAAAGAAATTCACAGCCGCCAAAGAAACGCTAAAACAAAAGGAAGAAGCGGCAGAGCAGGATTTAAACCAGCGAATAGCCGATGATTTCTTAAAAATGAAAGCGGATTTCCCCGAGCTTACCGATTATGCGGCTTTACCTAATGAAGTAAAGCGGGCGGCGGCAAACGGAACCCCGCTTAAGTATGCGTATTTGGATTATAAGTACGCGCAGGAAAAAGCTACTGCAGCGGCAAAAGCACAAGCTGAGGCAGCGGCAAAGAAATCCACGGGCAGTATGGCAACCGATGACGGTGTAGATTCCGCCGAAAATGCGTTGCTAAAAGGTTTGTGGGGTTAAAAAATTTAAAATTAAAAGGAGAAAATTATTATGCCACTCAACGATTTAAAATTTGCAACTAAGTTTGCAGGAGAACTCGATAAAGTTATTACCCAGAAAGCAGTTACCGGCTTTATGGCTGACAACGTACTTCGCGCTAAGTTTGTAGGCGCAAAAACGGTAATCATCCCCGATATTGATTTCGTGGGAAAGTCGGATCGTAGCCATGTCGTTCTGTGAGCCAAGGAGTTGAAAATGAAAAT
>JAZUSW010000121.1:0-4211 GCA_045606925.1 Acutalibacteraceae bacterium
ACCGATGAAGGTGCTGGAACAATGGTTATGGGTGATAAATAATGAACAGTTTTGCATCAGTTGATAAAGAATTTGTTGTTAATACATATAATCGTTTTCCTATTGAACTTGTTGAAGGTAAAAATTCCACAGTTTATGACATAAACGGTAAGGAATATATCGATATGGGTTCGGGCATTGGTGTTACTGCTTTTGGCTTTAACGATACTGTGTGGAAAAATGCTGTTTGCGAACAGTTGTCTTTATTACAGCATACATCAAATTTGTACTACACCGAGCCGTGTACCCGACTTGCTAAAATTCTGTGTGAAAGAACAGGTCTTAAAAAAGTATTTTTTGCAAATTCGGGCGCTGAGGCAAATGAGTGTGCCATAAAAACTGCAAGAAAGTATGCGCAGGATAAAAAGGGAAGTGATTATTATACTATAATCACTTTGCAGAACAGCTTCCACGGTAGGACCATAACAACCTTGGCTGCTACGGGTCAGGACCATTACCACGAGTTATTTAATCCGTTAACGGATGGTTTTGTACATACTCCCGCGAATGACCTTAATGCTCTTATAAAAACCGCCGAGAAATACAAAACCGCGGCTATTATGATTGAGTGTATACAGGGTGAAGGCGGCGTTAATGTCTTAGAAGACGGTTTTGTTAAGGGTATTTATGATTATGCCAAACAAAACGATATTCTTCTTATTGTTGATGAAGTTCAAACCGGAAACGGCAGAACGGGTAAACTATATTCGTATATGCATTATGGTATTTCTCCGGATATTGTAACAACTGCTAAGGGTCTTGGCGGCGGTTTGCCGATTGGTGCTGTGCTTTTCGGCAATAAAACCGAGAATGTTTTAGGTTTTGGCGAACACGGCTCTACCTTCGGCGGAAATCCTGTTTGTTGCGCAGGCGCTGTCAGCATTATTGAGCGTTTGGATGATGAGTTTTTAAACAGTGTGGTTGAAAAAAGTGAGTATATTTTAAACGCTTTATCGGGCGTAAACGGTATTGAAGAAATCAGCGGAAAAGGTTTAATGATTGGCATAAAAACAATAAAACCCGTTTCCGAGGTTTTAAAATACTGTACCGAAAACGGTGTGTTGTGCCTGACAGCAAAGGAAAAACTAAGATTATTGCCTGCTTTAAATATTCCTATGGAATCTTTAATAAAGGCGATAGAAGTTATTAAAAAAGCGTGTGAAATTTAAGGAGAAAATTTATGAACTTAAAAGGTAGAAGCTTTTTGAAATTGCTTGATTTTACTGCCGAAGAGATTAATTATTTATTGGATTTATCGGCTGACTATAAGCAAAAAAAGTAAAACGGTATTTTACATAAAAATTTTGAGGGAAAAAATATTGCCCTTGTTTTTGAAAAAACAAGCACCCGTACCCGTTGCGCATTTGAAGTAGCGGCGGCCGACCTTGGTATGCATCCTGTATATCTTGACCCGTCAGGTTCGCAAATCGGCAAGAAAGAGAGCATTGCCGATACCGCCCGTGTGCTTGGCCGTATGTTTGACGGTATTGAATATCGCGGTTTTGGACAAGAAATAGTTGAAGATTTGGCAAAATATGCAGGTGTGCCTGTGTGGAACGGTCTTACCAATGAGTTTCATCCAACGCAAATATTGGCGGATTTTTTAACCATTAAAGAACATTTCGGAAGGTTAAAGGGCATTAAACTGGTATATATGGGTGATGCCCGTTATAATATGGGTAATTCTTTGATGGTCGGTGCCGCAATAATGGGACTTAACTTTGTTGCGTGTGCTCCAAAAAAGTATTTTCCAAATAATGAACTAATTACGAAATGTCTTGAAATTGCGAAAAAAACAGGTGCCGTCTTAGAGTTTATTGAGGACCCCAAAACTGCAGTTAAAGATGCGGATGTAATTTATACAGATGTTTGGGTTTCTATGGGAGAGCCATCAAGCGTTTGGGAAGAAAGAATCAATGATTTAAAGCCGTATCAGGTTAATATGGAACTTATGAACGAGGCAGGGGATAACTGTAAATTTATGCACTGCCTACCGGCATTTCACGATTTAAATACTACTGTTGGTCGTGAAATTTTTGAAAAATTCGGAATTGATTGTATGGAGGTTACCGATGAAGTAATTGAGAGTGAACGCTCAATTGTTTTTGATGAAGCCGAGAACAGAATGCATACAATCAAGGCAGTAATGTCGGCTACTTTGTAAGTTTTTTTAAGCATCGCATTTTTGCGATGCTTTTTTATGTATATTTTGACAAAATTTTGTCAAAATTATTAAAAATAGTTGATTTTAATTATAATATATATTAAAATAAATTTGATTGTGGAAAAATCAAAAATACCAATTTGTAGTAAAAGGAGGTGTCGTAATGGCTCAAAAGATTATGGAATATTGGGCATCATTGCAGCATAGCGATATACCTAACTATATGGTAGTATTATTAGGCGTTGGTATTGTGTTTTTTGGTCTTACTTGCATAGTGTTTCTTATTAAGTTTGTTAGTTTGTTTTTCAAAAATACTGACAATACTGTAAAAAGCGTTGTTCCGGTAGTTACTCAGACTATCAACGAACCAATCCAAAACCGGCAAGAAATTATTGCCGCAGTTTCCGCGGTAATTGCTGAGGAGCTCGGGACGGATATTTCGGCAATTCGTATTCATTCATTCAAGAAAATTTAGTATAAAGAGGTAAAAAATTATGAAAAAATATAATGTTACAGTAAATGGTACTGCTTATGAAATCGTTTTAGAAGTTGTTGATGCTGCTGATGTTAAGGCGGCACCTGTTGCGGCTCCCGCTGTCGCAGAAAAGGTTGCAACTCCCGCTGCGGCTCCTGTTGCCGGCGGTGCTACCGTTAATGCACCGATGCCGGGTACTATTCTTTCGGTAAATGTTCAAAACGGTGCCGTTGTTAAAAAAGGCGATGTTCTTATGATACTCGAAGCAATGAAGATGGAAAATGAAATTATGTCACCTGTTGATGGTACAATAGCATCTGTTAACGTTCAGGCCGGCGCTTCTGTTGATACCGGTGCTGTTCTTTGCGTAATTGCGTAATAATTTGCAGGAGATATTATTATGGAATATGTAATTAATTTTATCCAGCAGTCGGGCTTTTATGCCCTGATTAATGGCTTTTTGGCTGGCGGTTGGAAAAATATTGTAATGATTTTAGTATCATTATTGCTCTTATACCTTGCAATTAAGAAAAAATTCGAACCGCTTTTACTTATAGGTATTGCATTCGGTATGTTATTGACTAATTTGCCTGGCGCTGATATGTACCATGCAGATTTTTGGAATGCATTTATGAACAAGGGTTCGGAGTTCTACCATGACTACGGCCGTATTTTAGCCGAAGGCGGTTTGTTAGATGTACTTTACATAGGCGTTAAAACCTGTGTTTATCCTTGCCTTATATTTATAGGTATCGGAGCGATGACCGATTTTGGTCCATTGATTTCAAATCCGAAATCCTTGCTTTTAGGCGCTGCTGCACAAGTTGGTATTTTTGTTACATTTATTGGTTGCTTTTGTCTTGGATTCCCGCAGGAAGCTGCTGCCGCTATCGGAAGCATAGGTGGTGCTGACGGACCAACGGCAATCTATACTGCTTCTAAATTATATCCGGACCTTTTACCTGCTATTGCTGTAGCCGCATATTCTTATATGGCATTGGTGCCTGTAATTCAGCCCCCGATTATGCGTTTGCTCACAACAAAAAAAGAGCGCCAAATTGTTATGAAACCACTCAGAGAAGTTTCTCATACCGAAAAAATCGTTTTCCCGATTATTGTTACTATATTCGTGGCGCTTCTTGTTCCTTCCGCAACCCCGCTTATTGGTTGTTTAATGCTTGGTAATCTTTGGAAAGAGTCAGGTGTTGCTGAGCGTCTTTGTAAGACCGCTCAAAATGAGCTTTTGAACATTGTAACCATTTTCTTGGGTGTTTCGGTAGGTGCTACTGCAACCGGCGATAACTTTATCAATCCTGAAACACTTAAAATACTTCTTATGGGTATTGTTGCTTTCGGTCTGGGTACAGCAAGCGGTGTTTTACTTGCCAAATTTATGAATTTGTTTACAAAAGAAAAAATCAATCCGCTTATTGGTTCTGCCGGTGTATCAGCTGTTCCTATGGCGGCACGCGTATCGCAGTCAGAAGGTCAAAAAGCCAATCCTTCAAACTTCCTGCTTATGCATGCTATGGG
>JAZUSW010000122.1:0-5616 GCA_045606925.1 Acutalibacteraceae bacterium
ATCATAAAATAGCCAACGTTATCGCTGATACCCATTGTTTTATCAATAATGGTCTCCATTTTAAAAACGGTGCCAAATTCTGAATACTGCATATCGCCCGTGCCCGGTTCGTAATGTTTTGCCAGATACTCCATTTCGGTATCAAGCGAACCTTTACCCTGCTCCATTTGTTTGCAGGCATAAAGCGCATAAGCCGCTTTAACGGTACACGCGCAAAACAGTTCTTCACTTGTGTTATATGCCAACGCCTTGTTATTATCAAGCGCATACGCCACAACCGATACATTTCTTGAATACTTATCCAATATTGTTTCAAGTTCTGACAATGTATCCTTGTATTTTGGGTCGGCTAAATCACCAAATCCCGTTACCGATGTGCCAAAATCGGTCATTTCTAAGAATAAATCATCATATCGGCTCGGTTCCTTGGTAAAAATGTCGCTTTCTACTTCTTCGGAAGAAACTGGCAACGACTCACTTTGTATTGGCTCTTGCGGTACTTTTTTATCAGATGAACACCCTATCATTAATAATGAAAAGCAAAGCAAAAAGCACAACACACAAATCAAAAACTTTTGTTTTTTCATATTAAAACAGTCCTATAATTTTTCCGTTTTCATCAACATCGATTTTCTCGGCGGCAGGAACTTTGGGAAGTCCCGGCATTGTAAGAATATCACCGGTAAGAACTACGATAAAGCCCGCGCCTGCCGAAACCTTAACATTTTTAACGGTTACCGTAAAGTTTTCGGGTGCGCCGAGTTTTGTCGGGTCATCTGAAAAACTATACTGGGTTTTTGCAACACAAATAGGTAATTTGCCGAATCCCAAAGCGGTTAACTGCTCAACCTGTTTTTTAGCCGCAGGCATCAATACAACGCCATCACCGCCATATACTTTCTTAACAACGGCATCGATTTTTTCTTCAATCGAAAGTTCGTTTTCGTACGAGAATGTAAAGTCGCCCTTTTCTTCTTCACAAAGGCGTACAACCTCTTTTGCTAACTCTTCACCGCCCTTGCCGCCATCAGCCCAAACGGTAGATAAAACGGTATTTACACCAAGCTCACGGCACTTATCGATGATAAAATCGATTTCCTTATCAGTATCGGTCGGGAAACGGTTAACAGCCACAACACAAGGTAATTTATAAACATTTTTGATATTAGATACGTGGCGGAGAAGATTTGGAATGCCCTTTTCGAGCGCTTCAATATCCTCATTATTAAGTTGAGTTTTCAGTAAACCGCCGTGCATCTTTAAAGCGCGGACTGTAGCAACGATAACAACTGCATCGGGAGTAAGCGAAGCCATACGGCACTTAATATCAAGGAATTTTTCAGCACCGAGGTCGGCACCAAAACCGGCTTCGGTAATTGCATAATCGCCCATTTTAAGCGCTAACTTTGTAGCCATAACCGAGTTGCAACCGTGGGCAATATTTGCAAAAGGTCCACCGTGAACAAACGCAGGGGTACCTTCAAGTGTTTGTACAAGATTCGGCTTTATAGCATCTTTAAGAAGTGCTGTCATAGCACCTGCGGCTTTAAGCTCACCGCAAGTTACGGGCTTATCATCATAGGTGTAACCAACAATAATGCGCGACAAACGTTCCTTTAAATCGGTAATAGAATTTGAAAGGCAAAGTATAGCCATAATTTCGGATGCTACCGTTATGTCAAAGCCATCCTCACGCGGAACACCGTTTGCCTTGCCGCCCATACCGTCTACAACAAAACGCAGTTGGCGGTCGTTCATATGAACGCAACGCTTCCAGGTGATTTTACGCACCTCAATACCCAGCGCATTACCCTGCTGAATGTGGTTATCAAGCATTGCGGCAAGAAGGTTGTTTGCAGCACCGATGGCGTGGAAGTCACCCGTAAAATGTAAATTGATATCTTCCATAGGTACAACCTGCGCATATCCGCCGCCTGCGGCGCCGCCCTTAACACCAAATACGGGACCGAGAGAAGGTTCACGCAAGGCAACGGTTACATCCTTACCGATACGGCGAAGACCGTCAGCCAAACCGATTGTAGTTGTTGTTTTACCCTCACCCGCGGGTGTAGGTGTTATAGCGGTTACTAAAACGAGCTTACCGTCAGGACGAGATGTATCATCAAGCAATTTTGGGTCAATTTTTGCCTTATATTTACCGTATTGCTCTATATATTCCTCATCTACATGAGCGCGTTTTGCGATTTCAGTAATATGCTCTAATTTACATTCCTGTGCAATTTCAATATCTGATTTATAAGCCATATTAACATCCCCTTAAGGTTTTATTGTAATCATTATATCATTTTTTGTTTTTAAGTGCAATAACTTAAAAATTTGCCGTAATAATTTGGGCACCAATTTTTCTATATTCTTCTTCCCACTTATCAAACCCTGAACACAGCGTATTTTTATTATGTGAATCGCTCGATAATATAAACTTACCGCCCTGTTTGGCTATATATTTGGTTAATTCTACCGATGGATACGGAGCAGTTTTATATTTTCGGGAAATAGCGCCTGTGTTGATTTCAAAAGGTATATTGTGCTTCAAAAGCTTATCTATCGCGCCTTCTGCCGCACAAATATAACGCGGATTGTCAGTATCAAACAAAACCTTCTTGTCGCTGAATTTGGTTATTAAATCAAAATGGCCAATTATATCTATTTTGAATTTATCGGCAATTTTGCCCACCAAATCGTAATACGCTTCGCAAACAGCATACATATCCCCACCAAAATACTTTTCGGCTGCTTTTTTAAGGAGTTCAGGTCTTGTATCAATCGCAATATATTCTCCCGCACATTTTATATAGTGTACCGAGCCGATTACATAATCAAAACCGTCAAGCTCCATAGAAGAATAATAATCCATCTCAACTCCGCAAAAAATTTGTATTTTTTCTTTATATTTTTCACGAAGACGGGCAATTTCCGCCTTAAACCTGCCTATATCTTCTTTCTTAATACAACAGTCGTCAAACTCAACATAAGCGTGTACGAGTAAACCTATTTTGCGAACACCCTTTTCTATCGCGCTTACAACCATTTCTTCGGGGGAATTATCACCATCGCAAAATATTGTATGGGTATGAAAATCCTCCAAAATCATTTTGTCATTTTCTCCTGTTTAACCTTGGTATCAATAACGTGTCGGGATGCAAGTTCATTGTGTATATCTTCAAGAGATATTCCCGCCTCTATCATAAGCACCAATAAATGATATGTCAAATCGGCTATTTCGTAGATTGTTTCATTCCTGTCGTTTGCCTTAGCGGCGATAATAACTTCGGTAGACTCTTCGCCAACCTTTTTAAGTATTTTATCCAATCCTTTTTCAAAAAGGTAGGTTGTATATGAGCCCTCTTTTTTATCGGTCTTACGGCCTTCGATAAGTTTTACGAGTGCTTCCAGTGAAAACTCATTTAATTTTTCACTTTGGAATACGGGGGTTTTGAAACAACTTTTTGTGCCCAGATGACAAGCAGGACCATCAGGTTTTACAACCACCGTTAAAGCATCCTTATCGCAGTCGGCAGTAATTGACACGATATGCTGATAATTTCCGCTTGTCTCACCTTTTAGCCAAAGTTCATTTCTTGAACGGCTATAAAAACAAGTGAGTTCTTTTTCCATTGAGATTTTTAAACTCTCACGGTTCATATAAGCTAATGTCAACACCTGTTTAGTCACCGAATCAATAACTATGGCAGGTATCAAACCCTTTTCATCAAACTTTAACTCATCAATATTTATCATTTTTCTATCTCCTTACCGAAATATTATTTTTAAACATTTCATCTTTAAGAGTGTTTATTGAAACCTCGCCAAAATGGAAAATGGAAGCTGCAAGTCCCGCATCAACATCGGGCAAGGTTTTAAAAAGTGTTATAAAATCTTCTATTTTTCCTGCGCCGCCCGACGCTATTACCGGAACATTTACAACATTGCATACTTCTCTTAGCATTTCTAAATCGAAGCCCTTTTTAACACCGTCGGTATCGATGGAATTTACAACAATCTCTCCCGCACCAGAATCAACTGCACGCTTAATCCAAGGCAAAGCATCAAGGCCTGTATTTTCTCTGCCGCCTTTGGCAAAAACCTTAAATGTTCCGTCTACGCGTTTCACATCAACCGATAATACAACGCACTGGTCACCGTAACGCTTTGCCGCTTCGTATATCAAATTGGGATTTTTAATTGCGCCCGAATTAACGCTCACCTTATCTGCACCGCATTTAAGCACCCTGTCAAAATCATCCAATGTATTAATACCGCCGCCAACAGTTAAGGGTATAAACACGCGACTTGCGGTTTCGGTTAAAATATCGGTAAAAAGTCGGCGACCGTCACTTGAAGCGGTAATATCATAAAAAACCAACTCATCGGCGCCACAATTAGAATAAAATTCCGCCAATTCTACGGGAGAAGACACATCGCTAAGTCCCTTAAAATTAACACCCTTTACCACCCTGCCGTCCTTACCATCAAGGCACGGTATAATTCTTTTTGTTATCATCTTGCCACCTCAATAGCATCCTTTATACAAACGGCTCCCGTATAATAAGCTTTACCGATAATAGCACCGTAAAGTTCGAGTTCTTTAAGCCGTTTTATATCATCCATTGAACTTACACCGCCCGATGCGATAATTTGCATTTTAAGTTTATTGGAAAGCTGTTTATACAAATCAACATTTGTTCCTTGCATTGCGCCGTCTTTGGAAATATCGGTACAAATTATAGTTTTAATGCCAATCTTTTGCAGAGTTTCGCAAAAGTCAAATGCATCAAGTTCTGATTTTTCGGTCCAACCGTTAATCGCTACAAAACCGTCCTTAATATCAACACCGACTGCAATTTTTTCACCGTATTTTTTCGCTGCGGCAAACAAAAAATCTCTATCCTTTACCGCCGCTGTGCCGAGTATCACGCGGTCGGCACCTGCACTTATATATCGGTCAACAGTTTCTATATTTCTGATACCGCCGCCTATCTCTATTTTAAGACCCGATATTTGCTTAATTTTTAAAACAGTATCAAAGTTTGGTGTTGTACCATCCTTTGCACCCTCTAAATCAACAATATGCATCCAAGCGGCACCTTGTTTTTTAAAATCAAGCGCTACCTCCCACGGCTTATCGCTGTAAACCGTCATTTCGTTATAATTGCCTTTAAATAACCGCACTGCTTTACCTTCATACAAATCAACTGCGGGGAAAACCAACATAAATTACACCTCAATTTCGCAAAACGCGCGAAGAATTTTAAGCCCGACTTCCCCACTTTTTTCGGGGTGGAACTGGCATCCGAAAACATTATCTTTTGCTACTGCGGCTACAAGTGAACCGCCATACTCGGTAACTGCTGCAACGCAATCGCATTCCTGCGCCGAAAAAGAATGAACGAAATAAACAAAATCCCCATCCTTTAAATATTTAAAAATCGGACAATCATTTTTTGTAAATTTTAACGAATTCCAGCCGATATGAGGAATTTTAAGTCCATCTTCTATTACATCGGCAATGGGTTTTACTGCACCTTTTATAAGTCCTAAACCGTTGTGCACTCCGTACTCATAACTTTTTTCGAGTAAAAGTTGCATACCAAGGCA
>JAZUSW010000123.1:0-2416 GCA_045606925.1 Acutalibacteraceae bacterium
GATTGTAAACGGCGACCACACCATATATATAATCGCCCAGATGCTTCGCAAAAAGGGACTTTTAAAGGACGATAAGGTAGTTGCAACGGTTATGTCAAATATCGGTTTCTTCAAAGCTCTTGAAGAAGCAGGTATCCAGTGCATACAAACCGTCGTTGGCGATAAATATGTTCACGAAGCAATGATAGAGCACGATATCAGTATCGGTGGTGAACAAAGCGGTCATACCATCATCAGAAAGTATGCGTCTACAGGTGACGGAATTTTAACCGCCATAATGCTAACCGAGTGTATGGTAGAATACAAATCTAAATTAAGCACCTTGGCATCCCCCGTAAAAATGTTCCCGCAAACAGTTAAGAATATTGCGGTTAAAGATAAGAAAACCGTTATGGGTGATGATGAAATTTTGTCGTTGGTTGATGAGATTAGCAAGGCGCTCGGAAATTCGGGCAGAATACTACTCAGACAAAGCGGCACCGAACCTGTTATTCGCGTTATGGTAGAATGCAGTACCGCCAAAAACTGTGATATGTATGCCGACAAGGTATTATCGCTTATCAAAGAAAAAGGATATGCAAGATAAAAAAGAGAGGGCTATGCCCTCTCTTTTAATTTGCCGTAAAATCTTCAAAGAACAGGGTATCTTCTGATTCTTTGTAGGTTAAAATGCCCTTGTCATTTGGGAATAAAAGGGCATATTCTTCTTGTTCCACTTCAAAGCACATCCTATAACCGAACTGCGTTTCAAACGTTACAAAATATTTTGTTCTTGTTGAATATCTGTTACCGATAACTTCTGTGCTTTTATCTTTTACTATAGCTGTTTCAATTTTAGCCGGCAAGGATTCTCTTAGTTTCTCTTCTTTACCTTTTATTAACGAAGCATAAATTATTACGCCACCACCGATGCAGAATATTAAAAATATGTAGATTATCGGGAAAAGTAAATATCCATCAACCAAAGTTATTACAAAAGCAAAAAATAAAATCACTAAAATAGAGATAATTATAATGACCGCAATGTTTTTCTTTTTCATATTTTTTCTCCTATCTCTTTATAAATTTTCTCGGCGGTTTTATAAATTTCCTTTTGCTCAGCCGATTTGCAGGTTTTTAGCTTCCATAGTTTAGGTCTTCCCCAAATGCCAAAAAATTCAGGTCCTATCCAGGTGTTGTGGGGTGTATTTTGAAAAACACCTTTTACTATACTTAATACCGCCTTTTTCGGTTTCATAAATATAACCTTCATAGGATGTTTTATAACCGCAAAAATCAGTTTTGGATAGTGATTTGTAATACCCGTAAAGGTAATGCCCGGGTGGGTTACGGCAAGGGATACTTCGGTTTCATTTTTAAACAGTTCAAAAAGCGAGAACATTAAATATCTTTTTGCGTTGCCGTAAACCTTCGATGCGGCGCGGCGCAAGGCGAAATCCACATCATTTTTATCGGTTTTTGAATAGTTATGGGCAATGCTGCCTACCGCTACTACCCTGCCCGATTTTTCTCTGAGCACGGGTAACAATTCCCTTACCATATAGTACGGTGACACAAAATTTATCTGAAAAACATTATCAAATCCAATATCGGTTTTGTAACGCGGTATACTGTAAGCACCCGCATTTAGTATCAAGATATCGGGCGATAATTCTTTTAATTTTTCGGTTGCCATAACCACCGACCGAAAATCAGATAAATCGGCATAAAAAAACTCGATTTGAGTTCCGGGATACATATCCCATATTTTTTTGGCTAAATTCTGTTGCTTTTGGCAATTCCTGTCAACCAAAATGATTTTTGCCGAAAGGGACGCCAATATTAAACATAATTCGTTGCCAAGTCCTCCGGTACTACCCGTAACGACTACTGTTTTCCCTTTTAAACTTTTGGTGTTTTCGTTAATCCAACGGTCTATGTTCATAAAATCATCCCATAAAAGTTATTATATATCAATCTCGTATTTGCCATCTATCAATATATAGTTTAAATTAAATTTTTTTGCCATTAGTAGATTTTGTGCATTTTCTGTTAATGCACATTCCATCGTAAAATCATCATCTAACCTTTTTTCAATTACATTGGCATATTTTTTTATATTCGCAAAGTTATTTTTAATATACTCTTCACTCATTATAAGCAAATAATACTTTATCTTTTCAAGGTGTTCCACGCTAAAATCATCTGCCCAATCAAACGGAATATAACACCCCTCTACTATAAGGTTCTGGTCATTTTCAATAGCGGTTTTAATAATTTCACGGATAATGGGCCACAAATATTCGGTTAGTTCGTTATCCGCACTCAGCGGTGTAAGTGTAGTATTTTTACTGCGGATAAGCCCCATTTTAAGATGGTCTATCGATAGATAAGGATATTTATATTTCTCTAATATTTTTTGTGCAAGGGCAGTTTT
>JAZUSW010000124.1:0-6916 GCA_045606925.1 Acutalibacteraceae bacterium
CAACCAAACCTTTAACAACTTTTTCGCCTGAAGGCGGATTTGATTCTACACCAAATCCTGCATATTTTATACAAAGGCCATCAACAACGGTATTATGAGCTGTTGTATTAACTACACTACCTTTTTGAATAAACTCACCGTCTTTATATATTTCACCGGGATTACCTTTTTCGCTATAAACATAAATATTGCGGCTGCTTGGGTCATGATACATTTGTAATTCTGTCTTTAAATCTCTATATGTATTCACATTCTTTTTGGAATTGCTCTTTGAAACATCCTCCGACGAATAGAAAGACTTATATGTATAGAACTCTTCATTAAATACAACGACACCAACATCAAGATATACTTCTTCATAATATTTATAAACATTTGGTGTATCGGTTGCTATCCATTTGCCCTTGCCTACACAGCTTTCCTTATACTGTTTCAACACAGGCGCCATGCCCTCGCCGTAAGCTGCTAATGTAACGTTATTTTTTGTTACTCTAACTTCGCCCCGATACTCACCGCCGCGCTCAAAATACACTACATCTCCGCTCTTTAATTTGGAAGCAATAGATGTATAACTAGACACAGGTTTTTCGGGAGAAAGACCATTATTTCCCTTAACACCTTTGTAAGAAACATAATATGCCTTGCCGCCGTTGGTCGGTTTTACATCACTTTTTGTTGTGCGAATTTGATAAATGCGCCAATCGGTATAAGGACGATACATTTTTTCAAACTCTTGGAGTGTCATTTCGCCGTTTTTATATTCTGGAACATCTACTTTTTTAACTTCCAGCCAATTTCCTTTGCCGTCTGTACCCTTAATAACATACTCACTATTATCATTAATATTACTGCTACTACCAGCACTGCCGACACTACCATTACCTTCATTGTCAATGGCATTATCATTACCAAAAATACTACCTATACCAAAATTATTGCTACTGGCATCAGTACCGGTATCTCCGGTTTTGCCGCACCCTCCAAAAGCCGAAATGATAAAACATATTACTAATAAAACAGATAATACTCTCTTCATCTTTTCCCCTCCAAAAGTTCTACATTTATTATATAAAAAACGATTAAAAAAGTCAACACACCGAGTAACCCTTGACTTTTTTAATCATTTTTTATTGATTGTAATAAACCCTGTTTTTATGTGGTAGACTTTTATTATAAAATGATATATAATAAAAGCATAAAATAATAAAGGGATGAAAAATATGAAACTCAATGTCAAACGCACCATTCTCGTTGGCTTTGCTTTTTTATCTATCAGCGCATTTTGGCAAATGTACGATAACAAAATCCCCCTTATATTGCAAAACACCTTTCACCTTAATGAAACGGTTACGGGTACAATTATGGCGGCGGATAATATTTTGGCGCTCTTCCTTTTACCGCTTTTTGGTGGGATTTCTGACCGAACCAAATCGCCTCTTGGCAAACGAAAGCCGTTTATTTTAATCGGTACGCTTTTAGCCGTTTTGTTTATGAGCGCGTTGCCCATTATAGATAATCTTTACAGTGCAGCGCCAAATCCAGTTTTACCTATTGTCTTTATTGTTGCATTGGCGCTTACGCTTATTGCTATGGGAACATACCGCTCACCTGCCGTAGCTCTTATGCCCGATGTTACACCAAAGCCGCTTCGCAGTAAAGGCAATGCTATCATTAATCTTATGGGCGCTATCGGCGGTGTATTATTCCTTATTGTAAATACCGTTATCTACTCGGGCAGTAAAATAAGCGAAGGTCACATAAACTATCTCCCCATTTTCTTGGTTGTTGCCGGTATAATGCTTGTATCGCTGCTTATAGTTATGTTCTTTGTTAATGAGCCAAAACTTGCGGCCGAACAAGCCGAATATGAAGCGGCGCATCCCGAAGAACAGTTGACCGAGCAAGACAAAAACAGTAAAAAAGAGATAATTCCGAAAGCAGTACGCAAAAGTCTTATATTCTTGCTTTTGTCGGTTGCTTTTTGGTATATAGGTTATAATGCTGTTACCACCTGGTTCTCGGTATATGCTACAAACCAATGGGATATGTCAGACGGCGGTGCCACACTTTGCCTTACAATAGCCACGGTTGGTGCTATTGCATCCTACATCCCGGCGGGTGTTATCGCAGGTAAAATAGGACGCGCAAAAACCATAAAAATAGGTGCTTTGCTTTTGGCTGGTGCCTTTGCAGTTGCCTTTATTTACACATTGTTTGCAAAAAGCTTCCATATTTCTTTATACGCCGTTTTTGTAGCAGTAGGTATTGCTTGGGCGCTTATAAATGTAAACAGTTTGCCAATGGTTGTTGAGATGTGCAGTGGTGGCGATATAGGTAAATTTACGGGTTACTACTACGCTTTTAGTATGTCGGCACAGGTTATAACACCAATTATCGCCGGTGCACTTTACCGTGTTAATCCGAAAACCCTGTTTATATACGCGGCTGTAAGCGTGTTTATTTCGTTTGTAACAATGCTGTTTGTTAAGCACGGCGACAGTAAATTCCAAGCGAAAATGGGTCTTGAAGCATTTGATATAGATGACTAAACTAAAATCCACCTGAATTTTTCAGGTGGATTTATTTTTATAGAAATTTATAAATATCTTCTACTGTTTTTGCTAAATAAGTAGCACCCGCCGTTTGCAATTCCTGTTCACTGCCAAATCCGTACAGGACACCGATGCTGTCCATTTTAAATTCCTTGGCACCAATGCAGTCATACTTGCGGTCGCCCACCATAACTACCGTTTTAATATCGGTAACACCCGCCTGTTTTAAGGCATATTTGATAACATCGGGCTTTTCGCTTCTCGAATTATCAAATGTAGCACCCGCTATAATATCAAATAAATTATCAATTTTAAGATGCTTCAATATTTTGATTGCGAATTCTTCGGGTTTAGAGGTTGCAATAACCGTTTTTCTGCCCGATTTTTTTATTTTTTGTAAAAGCGGAACAATTCCTTCGTACAGTTCTATTTCGAAAATGCCTTTTTGGGGATAATATTCACGGTAATATTTAACCAATACTGCCGCTTGTTTTCTTGAAATGTCAAGCAATGCCGCAAACTCGTTTTCAAGCGGTGGTCCTAAAAACGATTTTAGTTTATCTCTCGGCGGTATTTCGGCGCCGTATTTTTTAAGCGCATATTCGACCGAGTTAAGCACCCCTCTCTCTGAGTTTATAATAGTGCCGTCCAAATCAAAAAAAACTGTATTATACATACTATCACCCACCCCCATTCTACATTATATTTTTATCAAAATCAATAGCCGCGTTTTTTGTTGAATAAAGCCGAAAAATATGTTACATTATATATATAACAAATTAAAGGAGATGTTTTATATGCCTTTTAGCACGAGTCATCCAATATTGTTTATAATGGTTGGCATTTTAATTTGCGTTGTGCTCATACAATCTATCTACTTTTTAATAAGGGCGCTGCGCCGTGCCAAAGAAATCGGTATCGATATGAGTACCGTTAAAAAGACGGTTTCTTCAGCCGTAGTTTTCACTATTGCGCCCGCAGTTGCAATACTTGTAGGCGTTGTGGCACTTTCAAAAAGCTTAGGCGTTGCTTTGCCGTGGTTGCGACTTTCGATTATCGGCTCCATTACATACGAAACAGTAGCCGCCAACAATGCCTTACAGGCGTTAGGTCTTGCGGCAGGTGAAAAAATCACCGACCCCTCGGTTTTTGTAACTGTACTTTGGGTAATGACAATAGGCATTGCAGCAGGTCTTATTTTAGTGCCTTTTGTCACCAAAAAGATACAGGGCGGTATGAGTAAAATCGGTTTAAAGGATAAAAAATGGGGCGAAATTTTTAATAACGCCATGTTCCTTGGTATGATTTCGGCATTTTTAGGATATGTATTCTGCGATGTTGGTCTTGTATTCAAGGGCGAAACCAAAGGTCTTATCCCCGTTTGTGTAATGTTTGTCTCGGCGGTAGTTATGGCTGTATGCGGTCTTTGTGCCAAGAAATTGAAGCTTCGCTGGATTGAAGACTATGCATTGCCGCTAAGTCTGATAATTGGTATGATTACCGCCATTCCGTTTACGGCTTGGCTCGGTTAAGGAGGGGAAAAAATGACTAAAAAGAATTTGACTTATCTTGAAAGCGTTCACCGTGACGGTAAAATTTGGGGTATTGTACTTGCAATTTTAATTTTTGCTTTTCCACTTGCCGTTTGCCTCATTTTCGGTGCTGTGCCGCAGTGGAAGGCATTAGCACAGGGTTTGTTTGCCACCGCCCCTATGTATTGGGCAGTTGGTATTGTTGAAATATTTACATATGTTCCGATGCTTGGCGCGGGCGGTACATATTTATCCTTTGTAACAGGCAATATATCAAATCTCAAACTTCCATGCGCGGTCGATGCTATGGAACGCGCAGGTGTAACTCCCAGCAGTGAGCAGGGCGAGATAATTTCGACCATCTCTATTGCAGTTTCAAGCATCGTTACTACAATTATTATAATTATAGGTGTTATACTTATTATTCCGTTGACACCCATTCTCGAAAGTGCCACGCTCAAACCGGCATTTGATATGATTTTACCCGCGCTCTTTGGCGGACTTGCGGTTGTATTTATCTCTAAAAATCTTAAACTATCGATTGCGCCCATTATTTTAATGCTCGTCTTGTTTATCTTTGTACCCGCACTCAATGCAGGAACTGTTGGTATTATGGTACCCGTAGGCGTGTTGTTTACAATAGCTGTGGCGAGAATTATGTACAAGAAAGGTATGCTATAATATGTTGATTTTTATTGCAATAATTGTTTTACTTATCCTGACAATCGTTATCCGCACTCTTCTTTTTACTCCCGACAAAATTAAACAAGAAGATAGCGAGCAAATCGAATTTGACCGTGATGGTGCGGTTGAAAATTTGCGAGAGCTAATTCGATGCAAGACTGTTTCTTATTATGACGGTGAAAAAGAAGACGATAAAGAGTTTCAAAAGCTTATTTCTCTTTTGCCGACACTTTATCCCAATGTTTTAAGGGTGTGCGAATGTAAAGAATTGCCCGACCGCGCTTTGCTTTTTAAATGGACAGGTGAGAACCACGACAAAGCCGCCGTTATGATGGCGCACTACGATGTAGTCCCTGTTGATGAAGAACTATGGGAAAAACCGCCCTTTGAAGCAGTACTCGAAAATGGCGTACTCTGGGGGCGCGGCGCACTTGATACCAAGGTTACCTTTAATGCAATACTATCCGCCGCAGAACACCTGATTGCAAACGGTTTTGTGCCAAAGCAGGATATTTACTTTGCCTTTTCGGGCGGTGAAGAAATCAACGGCAAGGGCGCACCTAATATTGTAGAATATTTTGAAGAAAACAATATCAAGCTTTCTTATGTAGTTGATGAAGGCGGCGCCGTTGTTGAAAACGTATTCCCTGGGGTAAAGGGTGCTTGCGGACTAATCGGAATTGCCGAAAAGGGTCTTATGAATGTTAAATATACCGCAAAATCCGGTGGTGGACACGCTTCGGCACCTAAACCGAATACACCGATAGAACGACTTTCAAATGTTGTATCAAATATATCACATTACCCAACAAAAGCGCATTTGACCGAACCTGTTGCGAAAATGTTTGATACGTTAGGCAGACATTCAAACTTCCTTTACCGTATGATATTTGCTAATCTCTGGCTTTTCTCGGGTTTACTCGATTCAATATGTAAAAAAAGCGGTGGAGAACTAAACGCGCTTATGCGCACAACCGTAGCTTTTACACAAATGCAAGGCAGCAGCGCACCCAACGTAATACCGCCTGAAGCTTCGGTCATTTCTAATATTCGCATAAACCCCTATGATACAACCGACAGCGTTTTAGGATATTTAAAAAACGCTGTTAATGATAAAAATATCGAGATTACCTTACTTGAAGGCACTAACCCAAGCCGAATTTCAAAAACTGATTGTGAAGAGTGGGACAAGGTTGCAAAGGCGGTGAGTGATACCTGGAACGGATGCATAGTTTCCCCTTACCTTATGGTACAGTGCTCAGACAGCCGCCATTACGGCAGAATATGTGGCAAGGTTTACCGCTTCTCCGCTATGGATTTAACAAGCGAAGAACGCGCCACAATACACGGCAATAACGAGCGAATCCGGGTTGAAACTCTTCACCGCGCGGTTGAATTTTATATACGCTTACTTAAAAATTCATAATATTATCGTAAACCAAAAATTTACTCTTACTTAAAAATTCATAATAATATCGTAAACCAAAAATTTTAAAAGGATGTGTAGAAATTCTACACATCCTTTTTCCATTTTCGGACTATTCCCTAATCAATACTGTAAATGTACCCCACCGTCACAAGTGCGGTGATTATTGCCTTCCTCCGAGAGGAAGGGGGACCGCGTTAGCGGTGGAAGGAGACTGCGTAACTTTTAGTTTAGATTGACTTTGCGGTAACGCGCTCTCCCTCAGTCGCCTGCGGCGCCAGCTCCCTCCCGGAGGGAGCCATTTTTTCTGCGTGACTTTGAGTTTAGATTGACTTTACGGTAACGCGCTCTCCCTCAGTCGCCTACGGCGCCAGCTCCCTCCCGGAGGGAGCCAAGGGTTACTTTGCCAGTTTACTGGTAACTAATAACAAATGCCTTCCTCCGAGAGGAAGGGGGACCGCGTTAGCGGTGGAAGGAGACTGCGTGGATTTCAAATTTAGATTGACTTTACGATTACGCTCTCTCCCTCAGTCGCCTTCGGCGCCAGCTCCCTCCCGGAGGGAGCCATCGATACAAAAATTAAAAACCACCCGCATAGCGGGTGTTTTTTCATTTTCGGGCATAGCCCTAACCGATACTGGCGGCGCTGGGGTGCGCTTTATTGTTGGCCTGCCAGCCATGCATATTATATTTGCCACCCGTAAACGGGTTGGCACTATGCA
>JAZUSW010000125.1:0-4644 GCA_045606925.1 Acutalibacteraceae bacterium
GCTCACAGAACGACGTGGCTACGATCCGACTTGCTGTATGATGGGCTCGGGCGGTCTTATCGTAATGGACGAAGATACCTGTATGGTTGATATGGCTAAGTTCTTCCTTGAATTTACGGTTGATGAATCTTGCGGTAAATGTACACCTTGCCGTGTAGGTACAAAGCGTTTGCTCGAAATGCTTGACAAGATTACCGAAGGCAAAGGCACACTTGAAGATATTGATGAGTTAGAAGCACTTTGCGCATATATTAAGCAAAACTCACTTTGCGGTCTTGGTCAAACTGCTCCTAACCCCGTACTTGCAACACTTAACTTCTTCCGTGAGGAATATATTGCTCACGTTGTTGATAAGAAGTGCCCCGCAGGTGTTTGTAAGGGTCTTCTCACATTCGTAATCGATAAGGATAAATGTATCGGTTGCGGATTGTGTGCCAGAAATTGTCCTGCCGATGCTATCGTTAAGACCGATTATGTAGCACCCGGTCATAAATTACCGTCTTACACCATCGATACCGATAAGTGTGTTAAGTGCGGTGCTTGTATTGCTAACTGTAAGTTTAAAGCAATCAGTAAACAGTAAGAAAGGAGCCGTTCAGTATAATGGAAATGGTTAATGTAAAAGTAAACGGCATTGCCGTTAGCGTACCTAAGGGCTCCACTATTTTGGAGGCCGCACGTAAAGCAGGTGTTGAAATTCCGACCCTTTGCTTTATGAAAGAAAAAAATGAAATCGGTGCTTGCCGTATATGCGTTGTTGAGGCAACTGGCGCACGTGGTCTTGTTACCGCTTGTGTATATCCGGTTGCTGAGGGTATGGAAATCCAGACCAACACCGCAAAAATTCAGAAAGCCCGCAAAACAACACTTGAACTCATACTCTCTACCCACGAGAAAAAGTGCTTGTCTTGTAAGCGTTCTACCAACTGCGAGTTGCAAAAACTTTGCCGTGAATATGGCGTAGAAGAGGATACCTTCGGCGGTTACAGACCGATTTATGAAATTGATGATTCTACACCACACCTTATCAGAGATAACAATAAATGTATTCTTTGCCGCCGTTGTGTTGCCGTTTGTAACGAGCAGTATGTAAGCGTTATCGGTGCTAACGACCGCGGTATTGATACAAATATTGGTTCACCCTTTAATCTTAAACTCGGTGATGTGCCTTGTATTTCTTGCGGTCAGTGTACTGCGGTTTGTCCGACAGGCGCACTTACCGAGAAGGATGATACCGATAAGGTTTGGGAAGCTTTGGCTGATACTACAAAGCACGTTGTTGTTCAAACTGCACCCTCTATCCGTGCAACACTCGGCGAATGCTTTGATATGCCAATCGGCACAAATGTTGAGGGCAAAATGGTTGCGGCGCTGCGCCGTCTTGGTTTTGCAAAGGTTTTTGATACCGACTTTGCGGCTGACCTTACGATCGTAGAAGAAGCTAATGAGCTTGTAGAGCGTATTAAAAACGGCGGTACATTGCCGATGATTACATCTTGCTCACCGGGTTGGGTTAAGTTCTGCGAACTTTACTATCCTGATATGTTGGCACACTTATCTTCCTGTAAGTCACCTCAGCAAATGGCAGGTGCCGTAATTAAGACCTACTATGCAGACAAAATGGGCATTGACCCCAAGGATATAATTTGTGTATCGGTTATGCCTTGTACTGCTAAGAAGTTTGAAATCGGCCGTGACGACCAGTCGGCTGCCGGTGTACCGGATGTTGATATTGCCATCACAACCCGTGAACTCGCTCGTATGATTGATAGGGCCGGTATTAAGTTTACTGCCCTTCCGGATGAAGAATTTGATTCACCGCTAGGCGAAGATACAGGCGCTGCCGTTATCTTCGGTGCAACAGGTGGCGTTATGGAGGCCGCAGTTCGTACTGCAAATGCTTGGCTTAACGGTAGCTCAGAAGTTATTGAGCTTGAAGCAGTTCGCGGCACAATGGGCCTTAAAACTGCAACTGTTAATGTTGGCGGTACAGACCTTAAACTTGCTGTTGCTTCAGGCGCCGCAGCGGCTAAGGTTGTTATGGATAAACTTAAAAATGGTAACCCTGACGGTTGGGGCTTTATCGAGATTATGGGATGCCCCGGTGGCTGTGTAAACGGCGGCGGTCAACCTATCCAACCTCAGTATGTTCGTGATACTGTTGACCTTAAAGCAGTTCGTGCAAAGGCACTTTATGACCAGGATAAAGCAAGTGCTTTGCGTATGTCACACGAGTCTCCAGTTATCAAGACTCTTTACAGTGAGTGGTATGACGGTTTTGGCGGCCATAAGGCACACCACGACCTCCACACAACATACACCGCACGCAAGAAATATTAATTTCAAAACACAAACCCCCGATACTTTAAGTATCGGGGGTTTGTTTACAGATTACCGAAATACATTATTATTTTATTAAAATATGCCGTCATAAAACTGCAACAAACAAAAGGAATTTTTGATAACGGTCTCAGTATGGGGGATATGTACAAAACAATGCCTGAAAATGCGCTTATTAAAGCAATAGTTACGGCGTAAGAGATAAGTACATTTACCAAAACCGCATACCGACTTACCCAACCGAAGTAGTAAAGACAAATTGGCAGTGTGGCAAGCTGTGCCGAGATTGTAACGGTTGCAATTTCGGTTACTGCTTTAAGCGGTTTAATTTTCCATTTATCGTGGCGTATCAGTTTTAATATAAGTGGATTTAAAATTATAATACCTGCGGTAGATGTAACCGATAGCAAAAATCCAACATTGCACATTAAAAACGGGTTTGCGGTTACCATTATAACAAATGCTACCGAAAGCGAATTAAGTGCATCGGGGTCGCGATGGATAAGCAACCCCACAAGCATTATGATATACATAGTACCCGCCCTTAACACCGATGGCGTAAAACCGCAAAGAGTCATAAACATAAGGGTCGCGGCAAGTGTTATAACGGCTCTTATAAAAGGCGGTGATTTAATCATTTTAAGCAGTTTATAAAAAGAACCGCAAACAACCGCCAAATGCAGTCCCGAAACTACCATTATATGTGAAACGCCGCAATTTTTAACCGCAGCATAAAATGCATCTTCTTCATAACTGCGGTCACCCAGCGTAATACCGTTTATGACAGTTGCAATATCGTAGGGCAAATTTTCAAAAAGTATGTTGCGGATGGATAAACGCAGTTTATAAATTATGCTTTTATAAGAAGCATCAGTCTTTATTTGGTGAACTTTGTCAACATAACCCTTAAAGTATATATTCTCCGAATGCCAGTCAAAACCATCATCTATAAATGATATTACAACTTCCGCATTAAGCGTTGTGCCAACATTGGAACTAAAATTATAACCATACAACAGCACCTTGCGCCCCTCAATTTTTGAATAGGAGCTTTAATTTATATCGACCTGGTACACAACAACATCATCGCTGTTAAAAGAACATTCGGTAATTGTGCCTTCTATATTAGCGCGAATTTCGGTTACATCTTGATACTTTATAACGCTATTAGTATAAACACTGTAAAAATTTATGCAAAAAATAAATACGCACACAAGTATGATTATAAATTGGCGTAAGGGTTTATAAAAGACACATGTTATCAATAAAAAAACCGAAAATACCGCATACAGTAGCGATAATTTATAGTTTATTTTAAGAAAGACAAGGGTTATAATAGCGAAGATAACAGCGGTGGAAACAATAGGTCGTTTCATAGTTGACAAAGCAAAAGGTACTTGCATAACAAATACCTTTTGTGACTTATTTAAAGAAAAGGGGAAGCGGCTCTAAGAAAATAATATCGTCACGGTCCTTAGCATCGCCCTCTGCCAATACAGCACAGGATGCCACTTCAATACCGCCGGCATCATTAACTAATTTTCTAACCGCTGTTAATGATTCGCCCGTGCTTATAACATCATCAACAATAAGCACACGCTTGCCCTTGATTTTTGCTACTTCGCCTTCGCCCAAGTATAAATCCTGTACCTTATTGGTGGTGATTGAGCGTACGCTGATGTGCAACGGATTACCCATATAAACCTTAACACCTTTACGCGCCACAACATAGGGTTTGCCTGACTGGCGTGACATTTCGTATGCCAACGGTATGCTTTTTGCCTCAGGGGTTAAAATATAATCAAATTCGGGAACTTTTTTGAGTAATTCCTTAGCGGCGGCAACGGTAATTTCGGTATCACCAAACAAAATAAATGCCGCGATGTCAAGCGTATCGCTGACAGGGAACATCTCAAGCTCGCGTGTAAGCCCTGCAATTTCCATTTTATAAGTTTTCGACATATCCCACACTCCTTAATTATTGCATTTGGTCCATTAGCCCGGAGGCCAGGCAAGATTTCTACGCGCTAAAAGGTGAAAATGGATGTGTCCTACGGTCTGACCGCCGTCAACACCGCAATTGTTTACAACGCGGTAGCCGTTTTCGAGATTTTCTTGCTTTGCAATTACCGCGATTGCTTCATAAACAGCGGCAATTAAGAAACTGTTTTCTTCGTTTATCTCATTTGCCGAGCCGATGTGCTCTTTGGGGATTACAATAGCGTGAAAAGGCGCTTTTGGGTCAATATCGGCGAAAGCATAGACAAAATCATCCTCATAGATTTTTGTAGAGGGGATTTCTCC
>JAZUSW010000126.1:0-3187 GCA_045606925.1 Acutalibacteraceae bacterium
CATTAACACGGTTGATAAGATGGTCGCGAAGCGCAGAGGTGTAGCCAACGGTTCCGCCAACGGTCGAGGTAGTCATTCCCTCTTTGGGACGAACAATGCCGACCACCTTGATTTCTTCGGCATTTTCAACCTTGTCAATCATATAAAGCTCATCATCGCTTTTATCAACCCAAACGCCGTTTTCCTTTTCAAAATAATCGGTATTTACAAGCATTTTAAAGCGAAGCGCCAAGATTTCATCAAAGGTAAATTCCTCAATTTGGGATTTCTCAAATTCCTTATCCGATTCTTCACCCGACTGCATTTCGGACAAGATTTTCTTTAACTCCTCATCACTCTTCATACCGAGAGCATATAAGGTGTAATCGGTAATTTCGTTGTTTTTGGTCACAATCAAAACAACCTCGTTGTACTTTTCGGGAAGCTTACCCTTTACAATATCATATTGGGTTTCAAGTAGCTCATTATCACCTACGAGTTCCTTCCAAACATCCATATTGGTCATTTGTTGCATTACGGCGCCGCCACCTGTGGAACCCGTCATATCTCCCATACCGATATTTTCAAATACTTTGCTGGGATTTACCTGATAAACGCCGTCTTTTGTATCAGACTTGTAGATATTCATTTGGGTTGAATAACCGTACTTTATATCGGTGATATAATCCTTTATTCCGCTTTCATCACTCTCTAAAAACAGTTTCAATTTTTCAAGGTTGTTTTTAGTAAGCCCCGAATTCATAGCGTTCATCATATCGGTCATTATATTATTGGAGTAAATTTTATCAAGACCGTGTTGGTTGCCGCTGTTGGAATCCATCATACCAAGCATCATACTCGACATATCCACCGATGTTTCTTCAATGGTTAGCGGATAATTTGACAGCGTATCTTCTTCAACCTTATCAATATAGAGTTGTATGCCGTTTGAAAGCGAAAGTATAAGTGCAATACCTATAATACCTATACTGCCTGCAAAGGATGTCATAAAAGTACGGGCTTTTTTGGTCATTAGGTTATTAAAGCTCAATGATAATGCCGTAAAAAATGACATTGATTTACTCTTCTGGCGTTTTTTACGCTTTTTCTTTTGTGTTTCAATAGGAGTAGTGCTATCATACGGGTTGCTGTCACTCACCACTTCACCGTCAAGCAATTTTATAATACGGGTAGAATATTTAACCGCAATATCAGGGTTATGGGTTACCATAATAACCAGTTTTTCCTTGGATATTTCCTTTAATATTTCCATAACCTGTATGCTTGTTGCTGAATCAAGTGCACCTGTGGGCTCATCAGCCAATAGTATATCGGGATTATTTACAAGCGCACGGGCAATAGCCACGCGTTGCATCTGACCGCCCGACATCTGATTCGGTTTTTTATTGAGCTGGTCACCGAGTCCCACCTTCTCAAGCGCCGCTATGGCACGTTTACGGCGTTCTTTTTTTGATACACCCGAAAGTGTCAACGCTAACTCAACATTAGAAAGAACGGTTTGATGCGGAATAAGATTATAACTTTGGAACACAAAACCTACCGAGTGGTTGCGGTAGATATCCCAGTCCCTATCCTTATAGTATTTTGTTGGGCGTCCGTTAATAACAAGGTCGCCCGATGTATACTGGTCAAGACCGCCGATAATATTAAGCAACGTGGTTTTGCCGCAGCCCGACTGACCGAGTATAGACACAAACTCGTTTTTGCGGAAATCAATACTTACACCTTTTAATGCCTGTACCTTCCCCGAGCCCACAATATAATCTTTTTTAATGTTTTGAAGTCGTAACACCGTTATACCTCGCTTGTATTTTTATTTTGGTTAATTATACCACAAATTTATGAACAAAAAAAGAACTTAATAAAAAATATATTTAATTATTTGTTTATATGTGTTATACTAAATGTATCAAACTTCCGGGGTGAGATAATGGATAAGATAAAGCGAGTTAAAGAATTGGTTGAATACCTTAATAAGTGCTGTGATGAGTATTATAACCATAATAACCCATCATTATCTGATGCTCAGTATGATGCATTATTTGATGAACTGACAGCCCTCGAAAAAGAAACAGGGCTTATTTTGGCAAACTCCCCCACCGTTCGCCCGGGTTATGAGGTACTCGGTTCGCTTAAAAAGGTTGAACATAATATACCGCTTTTATCCCTTGCCAAAACCAAATCTGTTAAAGAAGTTTTGGATATGGCAAAAATTTCCGATGGGTATTTGGGACTTAAAATGGATGGTCTTACAGTTAAAATCACCTATAAAAACGGTGAGATTTTCTCGGCATCCACCCGTGGAGACGGACAGGTGGGCGAGGATATAACCCACAACGCGCGTGTTTTTGTTCATGTTCCCCGTAAAATCCCTTATGGCGATACACTAACTGTCAGTGGTGAAGCATTTATTACGGTTGATGACTTTGAAAAAATCAACAACGAAATTGAACTTGATGAAGAAAAATACTCAACCCCAAGAAATCTTGCGGCAGGAAGCGTAAGACAGTTGGATTCGGCAGTATGCGCGGCGCGGCACGTTTCGTTTATGCCGTTTAATGTATTAGAGGGTTTTGATGATACAAACAGTAAACTTGAAAAACTTAAACGCCTTAATGATTTCGGATTTGCCATAATCCCCCATTTTGTGCTGACAAGTGAAGATACCGAGCAAACCGCCGAGCATAAAATTTATTCACTAAAAGACACCGCGAACACATTGGGTTTCCCTATTGACGGCGTTGTGTTTACCTATGATAACACTTTGTTTGGCGCATCTCTCGGGCGTACAAGCCACCATTTTAAAGACGGTATCGCCTTTAAATTCGGCGACCCTCACTTTGAAACAACACTTAGAAAAATTGTTTGGAATATATCGCGTACGGGTCAGTTGACCCCTATTGCCGAGTTTGACACAGTTGAAATCGACAATACAAATGTTGAGCGTGCCTCTCTCCATAATATAACCTTCATTGAAAATTTGAAGCTGCGACCAAATGATTTAATAATGGTTTCTAAACGGAATATGATTATCCCGCATGTTGAAAGCAATATTACAGCCGATAAGGAACAACGCGGTAATTACAGTTTGTCAGTTCCCGATTTTTGTCCCGTTTGTATGTCACACACCGCAGTAAAAACCACGCTTAACGGAAAGTCGGATCGTAGCCATGTCGTTCTGTGAGCC
>JAZUSW010000127.1:0-6332 GCA_045606925.1 Acutalibacteraceae bacterium
ATTGCAAAGTGCCAACCCGTTTACGGGTGGCAAATGTAATATGCATGGCTGGCAGGCCAACAATAAAGCGCACCCCAGCGCCGCCAGTATCGGTTAGGGCTATGCCCGAAAATGAAAAATATTGTAAACAAAGAGGTCTAAAAAATGATATATACAAAGATGACCAAAAAAGCGTTGCAGCTTTGTTTTAAGGCACACAAAAGGCAAAAGGATAAAAGCGGCGTGCCGTATGTGTTTCATCCGTTTCATTTAGCCGAGCAAATGGAGACCGAAGAAACCACCATAGTGGCGCTCTTGCACGATGTTGCAGAGGATACAAGGTATACCTTTCGCCATTTAGAAAAGATGGGCTTTGAGAAACCGATAATAGATGCCTTAACGTTGCTTACGCATAATGATGGCAGCGAATATATGGAATATATTTCAAGAATTAAAGGTAATCCCATAGCAAAAGCGGTAAAATTAGCCGATTTAAGACATAACAGCGACCTGTCAAGACTGGATATTGTTGACAGCAAAGCGCTCGAAAGAAGAGAAAAATATTTAAAAGCAATAGAATATTTAGAGGAATAAAGCAAAATACCCACCGTATGCACGGTGGGTATTAACATTGAAAAAATTATTTATTTTACCAAAAGCCCTATGGCATAGTTTGCATATTCAGAGAGTTGTTGACCTTTTTTAACAACAATGGCCGGCTGACGCGAATGGATACTGTGCTTTAAGGTATATAAATCTATGCTATCATCCGCAGGAGTGCTTTTGATAAATTGCAAGGGCAATACAGTAGCTCCGATACCTGCACGGCACAGCGCCCAGGCCGTGCTGATGCCGACAACCTGTACGGTGATATTGGGTTCAAAATTTACCCGCATACAGTTTTTTTCAAAAAGTTGCCGCATTTCCTGATGACGGCTTACCATAACAAAAGGTGTGTCTTTAAGTTCATTTATCTCTATCTTTGGAATGGAATTGTCGGCTTTGGGTAATGATGCAGAAAACACCTTCGGCACGGCAACAACTAAGGTATCAGACTCAATAGGTGTAACATCTAAAACCGATTCATCAACAGGAAGATTAACAACGGCAAAGTCATATTTCCCTTGGGCAGCTTCCTTTTTTAGTGTTGTGCTTTCTATTTCGCGTAATACAATTTGTATATCCGGATATTTTTCGCGTATCTTTTTGATAATGGGCGGCATAAGATATTGGCACCTGAAAGGAGACACACCTATGGTTAAGCGTCCTCGTTTTTTTGATTTAAACTCGGACATAGATTTTAAAAGTTGTTCTTCATCATATAAAAGCTTTTGTGCTTTATTAAAAAAATATTCACCTGCCGGTGTAACCGTTAAAGGAGTAGTATCACGGTCAAAAAGCTTAACGCCCAAATCGGATTCAAGATTGTGTATTTGTTTGCTTAAAGCGGGTTGAGAAATGCCCATTTGCTCGGCAACATGCGAAAAATTCAAGGATTTATATATAGCAATGGCGTATTTAAGTTGGCGGGAGTTCATATTCAAATGCAACCCTTTCATATGTACTTATCTGACTATCACACTTAATATGATAATGTGTTTTACAAAATATTTCAAGTAAAAAATTAAAAACATTGACAAACACAAGCAGGGCGGCTATAATATAACCAATAAGTAATAGTGTCCATAACCAAAACATTAATAAAGGAGTGTTGTTATGCCCTTGTCCTTGATTTATTTAGCCATTATGCTTGTTGTAATTATTGTATGGTTTGCGCTTTTAAAAAGGCCAGTTTATGAAGCGGTGCTTTTAAGCTTTTTACTTTTGCTCACAATTACAGGCACATGGGGGAATATATTAAAGTACATTGATGATGCATTATCCACATCGCTTTTGTACTCTATGGTAGCGTTTGTGGCGATGTCGATTCTTTTAACAAAAACAAAGATTATTGACAGTTGTATTGCAATTATACTTTCACTTATCGGTAGAGTTCCTGGTGGCGCTGGATACGCGGCGGTTATTGCCAGTACATTTATGGGTGCGCTTTCGGGCTCGGGTCCCGGAAACGTTATGGCGACAGGCGCGATTACAATTCCGGCTATGAAACGCTCGGGATTCCCTGCTCACCTTGCAGCAAACATCGAAAGCAACGCGAGTTATATGGGAAATATGATTCCGCCCTCATCAAATATCGTGGCCGCACTCGGTGCATTTACGGCACTCTATCCGAATCTTAATTTAACCACAGGCCAATTTTGGATTGTTTTGTGGGGTGTTTCAATTTGGTTTATACTACAAAGAGTTATAATGGTGTGGGGGTTTTGTAAATATTATAAAGTGAAACCGATGTCAAAAGAAGAATTGCCTAATATGAAGGAAACTCTAAAAAAAGGATGGAAGGGGCTTTTGTTACCGGTAATCATTCTGTTGCCTTTTATTTTAGATTACTTATTTAAAGATATATTCTTTACGGTTCGATTAGGTGAAACAGGGGCCAAATACTTTTCCAATTCAATTCTCTTGTTTATAGGCGGTGTTGCAGCCATTTTCACTTGTCTTGTTGCGGAGGATCAAACGACAGTAAAGATTAGGAATATTGCTAAAATGTTTGGCGATAGCGTTAAGACAATCGCTCCCGCAATTGGAGTTTGCGTATTCGGTTATATGATAGGTTCATTGTTTAGTGACTTAAATATTGCGGAAGAAATGGGAAACGTCATTATGGGCTGGAATTTCGGTAAATTCGGTACGGTTGTTGCCATTTGTGTTATAACCTGTTTTATGGGTATGGTAGTTCCGGGTTCCTCTTTGGTGGTTATCTTCGGACCGATGTTTATAACCGTTTTGTCTGCTGTTGGATGCGCCCCGCTACTAGTGGCAGCAATGCTTCCGTGTATTTGCGGCGTCATGTGCGGTATTACCCCTCCATTAGGTCTTGGTATGTATGCGGGTATGACTTTGGCAGAATCGGATTTCGATAAAACATTTAATAACAATCTTTGGTGGGTGGCCGCGCAGTTTGTTCTTGAGGTTGTTATTCTTATGGGTTGGTTACCTATATTGGGTATATAAGGAGATGATTGAATGAAAGAATTTGCAAAAAAAATCGCCGAAATTTTAAGAACGGTCTTCGGATATGGAATAATGATATGTTTATTTGTAGGCGGCTTCACATTTTTCGGTTATCTTGCAGCATTATTTATTGGTGGCGAAACGGCGACAATTATTTGTGCGTTTATATATAAAAAGATTATACCGATAATAATTTACTCTTCAACAATTCTTGTTTTATTGGGACTATTGGTTATGTATCTCGATGGAGAAAAAGCCCTAACTGCAAACAAAAAAAAGAAAAAAACAGTTAAATAAATTAAGTACCCCGCGCAAAAAAATGCGCGGGGTACTTTTGTTAATAGCGCTCATACGGGTCTTTTAGCGGCCCGTGTGAGCAGAGAAATTTAAACGCTTCGCTTTCGGGGAGAGATTGATACTCTGTTTCAATGCCCAACACCACGGCGCGAAGACACTTCCCGTAGGCGTTTTCGCTCTCGCGAAATTCCACCGTAAAGGTCTTTTGCCAAAGGTTGCCGGGCACCGTAACGCGTTGCCCTGCCGCAAACCGTTCTCCCTCTCGCACCCTTTCTGCCAAATGGCGCACCACCGAGTCGCCTCCGCAGTCAACCTCAAAGGTGATGAGTGCCTCAATATCGGGGTGAGCGAAATCTCTGCTTAACCCTAAAGTTGCCGAGATTTGATAATAGTATGGCGAAAAGCCAAACTCATCGGCAAAGGGAACAGCATAGTTTGAGGAAACATATGCAACACCGGGTTTGCGGTTTTCCATCCCTTCGCGGATTCTTTTTCTTTTTTTTTCGTTTGTCATATTTTTCTCCTTTTCCGCAAAAAGAAAAAGGTTGTTTGCCCCTTCTTCTTGCAAAGATTTTTTGGCATATAGGCATAATAATGCCATAAATACCGTTAAATAAATAATCTTTGCAAATGGACAAACAACCTGTACATTTGTTTTGTGAAGCGTATTCTAACACATAAAAAATGTGTTGTCAACAGTTTTTAACATTAAATTCCAAATTCCTTTAAGTAAAGCTGGAATATAACATCATAACCCGCATCGGTCGGATGAAGACCGTCTTTAAGCAGGGACTCAAACTTTATGTCTTTTTCCTTGCAGTATTCTAAGAAAAGGTCATACATAGAAATTAGCGGGAAATCAAAAGCAGCGGCAGCTCTTTTATAAATTTCCACAATATCGGGCATATGTAAAATGCGCCAGAAATCCTCGCCGTCTTGCTCACTGCTTGCGGCAGCAGGAGTATTTGCCACAAAGACAACAGGTATACCAAGGTCCTTAATCTTTTGATGCAAAATTCCGATATTATCATAAAGAATTTTGCCGTGTTCTTCGGGAGTGCGGCGTTCCCCCGTTTCAAAACGCTGATGGCGGTTATTGGTGCCTATAGCACAAAGGATAAAATCATCATCGGGGGACACCAATGTATCGAAATTGCGCAAAATAAACTGTATATCGGTACCTGTGCAGGCGTTGTTTATAACTTCGCAGGGGAAACGGGCTTCTAAATATTCCTTAAACTGTTTTGCCCAACAGTAGCCGTCAGGATTGCGGCAAAAGCCCTCGGCGATAGGTTCACCGTTTTGCTGGAACCCCGTACCGCCAAGGCCGTGGGTTATAGAGTCACCTAAAAGTTTTATGCGCAGCTTTTTGCCGCTAAATAAAACATCGGTAAAGGTTTTTGCAACTTTTTCGTTCATAAAAAACACCTCAAAATCAATTTACTATAATATATCATAAATTGATTTTAAGGTCAACCGCAAGGGTTTATTTTTCTTTACAAATGTGTTATAATAATGATAATAGTTCTTCGCAACACTATTTGCAAACAAAAAGGAGTTGGTTATATGTATAATATAGAGCTTGGTAAAAGTAAAATGTCGGTGCCTACGGTAGCCGTTGGATGTATGCGAATTGCCGATATGTCGGAATACGAAATATCTAAATTTATTGATACATCGTTGAGTATGGGCGCAAACTTTTTTGACCACGCCGATATTTACGGTGGCGGTAAATGTGAAGAGGTGTTCGGCAAGGCGATAAAATCGATGAAACGAGAAGATTTGATTATCCAAACAAAATGCGGTGTCGTTCTCGGTAAAATGTTTGATTTTTCATACGAACACATTATAAATTCGGTTGATAAAAGTTTAAAAAGACTTGACACCGATTATATAGACGTACTGCTTCTTCATCGCCCCGATGCTTTGGTGGAGCCCGAAGAGGTTTCCCACGCTTTTGAACAGCTTAAAATGAGCGGCAAGGTGCGCCACTTTGGTGTTTCTAACCAAAATCCCGCCCAAATGGCGCTTTTGCAAAGGTATCTCCAAGTGCCGATAGTTACAAACCAGTTGCAATTCGGCATTATGCATACTCCTATGATTCAGGCAGGGTTAAATGTAAATATGTACAATGCCTCAGCGGTAAACCGTGACGGCGGCGCATTGGAATATTGCCGACTTCACGATATTACGGTTCAACCGTGGTCGCCGATGCAATACGGCTTCTTTGAAGGGGTTTTCGTTGATAACGAAAAATTCCCTGAGCTTAACCGTGTGCTTGGCGAGTTGGCAGAGAAATATAACGTCAGCAAAACCACTATATGCATTGCGTGGATACTCCGTCATCCCGCTAAAATGCAACCTGTAACCGGCACGACCAACATCACCCGCTTGGTTGATTCATTAAAAGCCACCGAGGTAACATTGACCCGCGAGGAATGGTACGCAGTTTATAAAGCGGCAGGAAATATATTGCCGTAAACATAAAAACCGACAAGATTATCTTGTCGGTTTTTTAATTTGCTAATGTTATTTTTTTAAATATTTGTTAAGCTCGTAATCGGTTTTTTTGAGTTCATCAATAAAAATATCGCAAAGGTGCTGTGCGCCTTCTACATTATAATGGCAGTTATCGTTATAATTGGTTTTCTGGTTTTTGCCGTATTTTTTGTTAAGACGCTCGACTGCCGATACAGACATAAAATAATTCTCCATCATATATGTATATCCGTTAGTCTTAAAGCCCTCTTCCATAATACCGCCGACATTCAGATATTCTACACCCATTTTTTGCGCCAATGCGGGTAACGCTTCCATATACTTATGATTTGAGGGAAAAACATCAAATTCATTGTTGTTTCGCTTATAGTATTTGCCGGTACCTCGAGCAATTAGCGGTTTTGCACCCTTCTCCTTTAACTGCGAAATCATCTCGCCTAACAGTTTTATAAAATCTTCAACCGAAGAACGAGCGGTATAAT
>JAZUSW010000128.1:0-6437 GCA_045606925.1 Acutalibacteraceae bacterium
GGCGGTTTTGCGCCCTCTTAAAGTGGTTATCGATAACTATCCCGAAGATAAAACCGAGGAGATATTGGTAGATATTAACCCAGGCAAACCCGAGCTTGGCAAAAAGGCAGTTACCTTCTCAAAGGAAATTTTTATCGAACAGGACGATTTTATGCTTAATCCTCCCGGAAAATATTTCCGCTTGTGTCCCGAAAAGGAGGTTCGCTTAAAGGGTGCTTATTACATTAAGTATGCTTCTCACGAAACCGATGATAACGGCAATATAACAGTTGTTCACGCAACATATGACCCTGAATCCTTCGGCGGCGAGACCCCCGATGGCAGAAAGGTAAAAGGCACATTGCACTGGGTTAATGCCAGAAATGCGGCGGATGCCACCGTGCGCCTTTACGACCGACTCTTTGTTGTTGAAAATCCATCAGACGAAGAAGGCGTTGAATCGTTTGCCGATAATCTTAACCCCGAGTCACTTATCATACTTAAAAACTGCAAAATTGATGCCGATTTGGCAAAAGCAAAAGTCGGAGACACCTTCCAGTTTATGCGCCAAGGTTATTTCTGCCTTGATAAAGATTCGACCGAAGATGAACTTGTATTTAACCGCACAGTAGCGCTTAAAGATTCATTTTCCAAAAAGGTATAATTATGACTGTTTTTGATATTTATAATTTTTTAGATAGCCGTTTCCCCTTTTCTGATGCTTGTGAATGGGATAATTCGGGGCTTCTTATAGGCGATAAAAACGCCACCGTTACAAAAGCGATAATTGCGCTTGACTGTACCGATAGCGTTATAGCACAGGCCAAGCAAATAGGCGCCGAGCTGATTATTACCCACCACCCCATCATTTTTCCCGAAATAAATTCGGTATTGGCTGAGGGCTTGGTACACCGAGTTATAAATAGCGGTATATCGGTAATATCGGCTCATACGAATTTAGATAAAGCCAAGGGCGGCGTTAACGATTGTTTGGCAAAAGCTCTTGGACTTAAAAAAATCAAAGTCCTTCACACAAAAGATAATTTTTCTATCAGAATCGGTGAACTTGGCAACGAAATGTCGCCCCAAGCGTTTGCAGGATTTGTCGGCGAAAAATTGAACTATATCCCCCGCTTTTGCGTTGGCAACCGCAATATAAAACGCGTTGCTGTTTGCGGTGGAAGCGGCGGAGACTTTTTAGATGATGCAATCAAGGCAAATGCCGATGCGTATGTTACGGCCGATGTAAAACATCACGTATTTTTAAATGCGGCGCACCACGGCATAACGCTTATTGATGGCGGCCATTTTGCTACAGAGGACACGGTTATAGAGCCGCTTAGAAGTATCCTTCAAAAACAGTTCCCCGACATTTTGTTTACGGCAAATCATTTATCGGTTATAAGGTGAATATATGTTAGATAATATTTTAACCGTAGCAATGCAGGTTTTGGTATTGTTCTTGCTGATTTTTGTCGGTTATATTTTCGGCAAAACAAAACTTTTAAAAGAAGACAGCGCAAAAGGACTTACCAATCTTGTTTTATATATCGCTACACCTGCAGCTATTTTGCAGTCGTTTACCAGTGAAATTAAAACTCCCGAAAAAACAAAAAATTTATTTTTGCTTTTTATAGGTTCGGTTTTAATACACATAATTACCATTGTTATAGCAAAACTGTTTATCCGCGAAAAAGATGTTACCAAAAGCCGCGTTATGCGCTTTGCAGTTATTTTTTCAAACTGCGGTTATATGTCGTTTCCGCTTCAAAAAGCACTTCTTGGGGATATAGGCGTATTTTATGGAGCTATGTTTGTAGCCGTATTCAATATTATTATATGGACCTACGGCGCAGTGCTTATGAGCGGTGATAAAAAAGAAATCAGCCCACGAAAGATACTGCTTAACCCAACAGTAATTTCGGTTTTTATTTCAATTTTACTTTATTTAATGCAATTTAATTTGCCAACATTTTTATCAAGCACAGTAACCCATTTGGGCAATCTGAACACCCCGTTACCTATGATAGTTGTCGGTTATAATCTATCAACCTTTGGAATTTTAAAGGTGTTTACCGACAAAAAAATATATTGGCCAACCTTTTTACGCCTTGCATTAGCCCCAACAGTATCCTTTGGCGTTTTGTGGTTGCTTGGTATTACGGGCGTACCGCTTATCGCGTGTACGGTAGCAGCCAGTGCACCTGCTGCGGCACTGTCGGTTATGTTTGCAAACAAGTTTGGCGGGGATGCTGCTCTCGGCTCAAAAATCGTTTCGGTGTCCACCCTGTTATCAATCATAACAATGCCTGTATTTGTAGCATTAGCGCAAATAATATAAATAAAAAATCACCTTTGAAATTCAAAGGTGATTTTAATTTTATTTGGATTTAATTTCGGTTTTACCGCCCATATAACCTTGTAATGCCTTGGGGATTTTGAGAGTATAGGTATCATTTTCAAAGGTAAGGTTATTTTCAAGTAATGCTATTAGCATACGCGGAGGTGCTACAACGGTGTTATTAAGTGTGTGTGCCAGATACTTATTGCCGTCTTCACCTTTAACACGGATGCCCAGGCGGCGCGCCTGTGCATCGCCGAGATTCGAGCAAGAGCAAACCTCAAAGTATTTTTGCTGTTTTGGTGACCACGCCTCAATATCGTAGGACTTAACCTTTAAATCTGCCAAATCACCCGAGCAGCATTCAAGTGTACGAACGGGGATATCCATACTCCTGAAAAGTTCAACCGAATAACTCCACATTTTATTGAACGAATCCATACTCTCTTCGGGCTTACAAATAACTATCATTTCCTGCTTTTCAAACTGGTGGATACGGTAAATACCGCGTTCTTCAATACCGTGTGCGCCCTTTTCTTTACGGAAACAGGGCGAATAGCTTGTAAGTGTCAAAGGAAGTGATGATTCGGGAGTAATTGTGTCTATAAATTTACCTATCATCGAGTGCTCACTTGTACCGATAAGATACAAATCTTCACCCTCAATTTTATACATCATAGCATCCATTTCTTCAAAGCTCATAACGCCTGTAACAACATTTGAGCGAATCATAAACGGCGGAATGCAATAGGTAAAGCCCTTATCAATCATAAAATCTCTGGCATAAGATAAAACTGCACTGTGAAGACGGGCAATATCACCCATAAGATAGTAAAAGCCCTCGCCTGCAACGCGACCTGCCGCTTCCTTATCAATTCCGTTAAATAGTGCCATAATATCGGTATGGTACGGAATCTCAAAATTAGGAACATTCTTTTCGCCGTACTGTGTAACCTCAACATTATCTTCATCATTTTTACCTATCGGTACCGATTTATCAATAATGTTAGGAATTTTCATCATAACTTCTTTAAGTTTAGCTTCCAGCTCAGTCTCTACTGTTTCAAGTTCTTTTAAGCGGTCGGCTTGGCGGCTTACAAGCTCTTTCATCTCCATCGCCTCATCGCGTTTGCCCTGAGCCATAAGTACGCCTATTTGTTTGCTTATCTTATTGCGGTTTGCACGAAGGTCGTTTGCCTCGCTGTTGGCGGCACGCTTTTGGCTATCAAGCTCGATTGCCTCATCAACAAGCGGTAGCTTTGCGTCTTTAAATTTCTTTTTGATGTTTTCTTTTACAATTTCGGGATTTTCCCTGACAAATTTAATATCTAACACAAAAATTCCCCCATAGGTTTTTTAATCAATTTATTGTAACATAAAATTTATGCTTTATCAAGACAATATCATTATTTTTTAACATTCACAATAAAAGTCTTCGAAGTGCAGTGCTATTGACTTTTCAAGAAATATCATTACAATAATTTTTGTATTATGTTGTTTTTGGGGGAATAGAAAATGCATACAGCAACCAACGAATTTTTAAACCTTATTGAAGAATTATCCAATAAAAGAAAAAAAGAAATTTTAAATGAATGCGATGCATATAAAATAGCCGGAACCAAATATTATGTAAGTAATGACGGAAACGATGAAAATGACGGTTTATCCCCAAAAACTGCCTGGAAAACAACACACAGGGTTGGACAGGCAATACCACACCTGAAAATTGGCGATGGCGTACTTTTTCGCCGCGGAGATATATTCAGAGGCAGTATTTATACCGCACCCGGTGTAACCTATGCGGCGTTTGGAGAAGGTGAAAAGCCACGGCTGTTTGGCGCTGATAAACCGCTCACCGATGCTGTGCTTTGGGAAGAGATTGACCCTGTTCACCACATTTGGAAATGGTGCGAAAAAATTCTTGATGTCGGTACAATCGTATTTGACGATGGAAAATATGTTTCATATAAGCATATACCAAACTATAACGGCAGCCGATTTGTATGCCGTGAGGACGAATCAAAGCCATTTATAATGGCGCACGAAATGAAACACGACCTTGATATATTTTGGGAATTTGACGATATTTTAAATACCACACCCACTCCCAAGGGTGATTTCCCCGTACCCGATATTAGCGAAAAAAGTTTTGGGGAACTTTATCTTAGATGCGATAAAGGTAACCCCGCTAAAGTATTTAATAATATTGAAGCGGTTGTGCGCCGCCACGGATTTTGCGTTGGCAAAAATGACAATGTTCATATTGATAACTTTTGCATACGCTATTTTGCGGCACACGGTATATCAGCGGGTGGTATTTCCAATGACGGACTGCATGTTTCCAACTGCGAAATAGGTTGGATTGGCGGTTCCATACAACACTATTTTGCCAATGACCCAAACTTTCCAAGTGCGTCACGCGGCAGTGTTACAAGATACGGTAACGGAGTTGAAATTTACGGCGGTTGTAAAAATTTTCTTGTTGAAAACTGCTATATCTACCAGTGCTACGATGCCGGTATCACCCATCAAATAACCACAAACGGAAAGTTTTATACAATGGAAAATGTATGCTATCGCAACAACATAATTGAAAACTGCGTCTATTCCATTGAATATTTCCTTGAAAAGAACAATGGTGACACGGAAAGTTATATGAAGGATATTGAAATGTGCCAAAACATTTTAAGACTTAGCGGCTACGGCTGGGGTCAGCAACGCCACAACAGGCACACTCCCGCACACATTAAGGGTTGGAGTTATATAAACACCGCATCCAATTATAACATACACGATAATATTTTTGATAGGTCGGCTTACCGTTTGCTACACCTTGTAGCAGAAGAAAACAGCAGTTGTCCTGAAATGTGGGGTAACACATATATCCAGCACCGCGGCGGTATGCTCGGTCAATACGGCGGCAACAAACAAGGCGAGCCGCCGATAGAGTTTATGGATGATAACGCTGATTACATTATCCAAAATAAATTTAAAGAAAAAAATGCAAAAGTATATATTGTGAATTAAAAAATCGGGGTACAGACCCCGATTTTTTAATCTTCTATTTCATTTTCGGCTTTAATTACAGCACCTGTGTTAGAGTTTACATCAACCGAATATTCCTTATTACCCGATTTAAAATCCACTTCCCAAACTGTGCCTTTTCTTTCCTTATCAAGCTCTACTTCTATATCACGCACATTCTCTTTTTTAAGCGAAAAGTATTTTAATGCTATATCGAGTGCTTCATCCTTTGAAATTTGGGCAGTATTAACATCCGACTGATTCCCGCTTTGCGGAGCCGTGTATTGAGGTGCCGGAGTCGATGATGCATCGGAAGATTGATTATACGAAGAAGAGCTGTTGGCATTACCGTTTTCGCCGTCCATATCTTTATTTGCAGTGCAAGCAGAAAGTGATATTACAAAAATTAATGTTAAAACAAAAGCTGATAATTTTTTCATAAGATTTCCTCCTGTACTATTATGTGCATTGGGCTTTCAATTATTTAAAATGACGGCTCAAAATACCTTGCCGTGTCGGGCTTTCTCTTAAAGGTAATCCTAAAATCTGCTTTGAATAATACTATTCCCCTGTTTTACCTTCTGTATGTTTCTCTTCGTATTTACGAGAAAGTAATCGCCAAACTAATGGGAATATATTCCAAAACAGCACCCAAAGAACAAATTGAGTAATAATTGTTGTTTCACCTTGCAAGTTAAATGGTAAAATATGAGATACGATTATCATCAAGGAATTATAAAAGGAAAATAAGAACCTTAATTTCGCATCAATAACTATTTTACTGTATCGTATGCAGTAAATTGGTAGTGCAATTAAAAGCCAAGCAAAAGTAAATAACACGGCTAAAGCAGCAGGTGCATAACTTCCATAAGGAAAATCAATAAACTGAGTAATGATAAATACAAAAGCAAAATAAAGGCTCAAAAATGCAGCAGAAAAGACAAAAGGATAAATGAATTTTTTTGCTTTCTTCATAAAATCACCCCAAAACAAAACTCTTCCTTTTTCGATTTTTTCAAAATCATACTTTTATTACACTAAATCTATGTTCTTTTTATTGGTAGCCAAAATGAAAATCCCCATATAAAATAGT
>JAZUSW010000129.1:0-15418 GCA_045606925.1 Acutalibacteraceae bacterium
CATCCCGCGATATATAGGCGCTTTCTTGAGCGCCTAACCATTATACACTATATATTATGATATTGCAAGTGTTTTTTATGCTTTTTTAGAATTATTTTTTAAATAGCGCTTTAAACACTGAGCAACCTATAAACAACACAAGGTCTACGATAACTACACTTGAGCCCGGAGAAGTATTAAACAAAAGAGAAAAAGCAAGTCCGCCCAAAAAGCCCACGGCGGCTATTACTGCCGAGCCGATAACCACCGCTTTATAGCTCTTTAATATGTGAGAGGCGGTTATTGCGGGGAAAATGATAAGCGCCGATATAAGCAGTGCACCCACAAGGCGCATACCCACAACCACCGTTACTGCGGTAAGACAGGCGAGTAGTGTATTATATCTTCCTGTTTTTATGCCGGTTGCCGTGGCAAACTCTTCATCAAATGTAACAGCGAAAATTTTATTATAAAAAAATAGAAACAAATTTATTACTGCCGCCGCTAAGCAAACAGCGGTTATAACATCCTGTTTGCCAACAGTATAAATACTGCCGAACATATAGCTGTTTATATCTATATTTGTACCGCCCGAAAGCTTAACGGCGGTATAACCTATTGCCAACGAACTGGTAGAAAGCAGCGCTGTTGCCGCATCTCCCTTGATTTTGCCGTTGCTGTTTAATTTTAAAAGTAAGAAAGCCGCAATAATGACTGTTGGCACCGCAACATACAAAGGCGCTATCCCTACCGACAAAGCCACTGCCGATGCGCCAAATCCTATGTGGGATAGTCCATCGCCTATCATAGAGTAGCGCTTAAGCACAAGACTAACACCCAAAAGTGCCGCACAAACCGATATGAGCAAACCCACAATCAAGGCGTTAATTACAAAATCGTATTTAAAAAATGAAAACAGAGTATTAGTCATGATGATGGCCCTCCGATAACATTTTTTTACCTATAGATGAGTGGCAATACTCATATGTTGTCCCAAAAAATGATTCATCCCTGCCAAGATGCAGTATTTTATCGCCGTATTTTACGGCGCACTGTACATCGTGGGAGATGATAATGAGCGTAATGCCATCTTTTTTTAACTGCTCTAAAAGTGAATAAAACTCTGCCGAAGCCAAAGGGTCGAGCGCCGTCATCGGCTCATCAAGTAAGAGTATTTCACCTGCCGAGCACAAAGAACGCGCGAGTAACACGCGTTGCTTTTGTCCGCCCGATAATTCGCGGAAAGACACATTTAGAATATCGCTTATATGCAGTTTTTCGGCTACGCTGACAGCCGTTTCTTTTTGGCTTTTCGTATAAAAAGCAATTGAGCTTGGCCTGTTTAAAAAGCCCGACATAACGATTTCTTTTGCGGTTGCGGGAAAATCGGACTGTATTTCATTTTGTTGCGGCATATATCCTATCTGGTTTTTAGAAATACCGTTAAATTCTATATCGCCCGAAGTTTTTTCCAAAAGGCCCAAAAGCAATTTTATGAGTGTTGTTTTGCCGCTTCCGTTTTCGCCAACGATATAAAAGCTTTCGCCCTTTTTTAAGGTAAAACTAATATCCTTTAATACATATTTATCCGAAAACTTTTTAGACAGGTTACAAACCTTTAAAATATCCACTAATTAAGCCCCTTTCGTAATGCTTCGGTGTTGCGCTTCATAATGTCAATATAGGTGGTGCCATTCTGGAACTCGACAGGTGTAATATTTACAAAAGAGTGGAGCTCTGCCTTTGTAGTCCCTGTGGCATTTACTACCGCATCGGCAACCGACAAACCGCTGCCAGATATACAATAAACGGTTTTTAAGCCGTCTTTATTTACGGCATCTATAAGCTTTGTTACGGTGTGCAAATCAGCATCGGTATCGTGTTCGCATCCGCCAAAAGCCGCAACATATTCAATGCCGAAATATTCGGTAAAATAAATAAGCGGGAAGCGGTCGGCAACTACAATTTTTTTAACTTTTGCGGTGGAGATTACATTTTTTGTTTCTTGCTCGGCTTCACTTATTTTTTTGATGTATTCTTCGGCATTTTTGCGGTATATTTGGCTATTTTCGGCATCCACTTCGCATATCCTTTCAAGGATGGAATTAATCATCCTTTTTGAGTTTTCGGGGGAGGTCCAGATATGCTCATCATAAGTTTCCCCGTTTTTTATAAGCGGTATGCCGTCAATAAGTTTGAGCGAGTTTTCCAAATTGAGATTGTCAAGAGTGCGGTCCACCCAAACATCAGATTCACCGCCGATATATACAAACAAATCGCAGTCGTTTATATTGGCAATATCGTGTGCTGACGGTTCAAAAGAGTGAATATCGCTGCCAACAGGAATCAAGATGCTTAGGTTTACGGTATCCCCTACAACCGCGCGTGCAAAATCGTAGCATACAAAATTTGTTGTAACTATATTTAATTTGCCGTTATCCTGATGCGGCGCTGTACAACCGCAAAGTAAAACAAGGCAAACAACAAGGGCTAAAAATTTTTTCATAATTTATCCTTTCATTTGGCACTTAGCACAGGTGCCGTAAAGCACGGTGCGTCCTGTATTCAGCAAAAAACCGTGTTCTGCCGAAATATGACTTGTCAACTGCTCGGCTCTTTGGCAATCAAGATGCAAAAGTTGTCCGCAATCGGTACATTTCAGGTGAAAATGCTCATGGCAATGTCCCGTATTGTTTATAAACTGAAAACAAGCCCTGTTATCCTTATCGGCGGTGAATTTACGCACCTTGCCATCGTTAACAAGCTTTTGCAGGGTGCGGTAAACTGTGGTTTTACCGATGCCTTTATTCTTTTGCACAAGAATACCTATAATATCATCCGCCGTTAAGTGTGTATCAGCGTTTTCTTTTAATATGTTTTCAATTTCGGTGCGTTGGCGGGTGGTATATCCGTTTGGAGTTCTCATAAATAAATCCCCCAATTTGAAAATGAGTTTCAATTTAATATTTTAATCAAATACCGCCAAATGTCAATACACACTTGTAAATTTTTGTCGTATATAGTAAAATGTAAAGGTAAGTTTATATCTATTCTGCAAGCAGGAGGAAAACTTTATGGAATATAAGAAAGAAGAGGTGCTAAAACCTGTCGGTAGAATTTTTGGCGCGTTGCGGCTTCCTCACAGAAAAAACACGGCCGAGAAAGAAACGGTAAAGCTTCCGTTACCGGCAGTGGTTACTATTCCGCTAAAACAAAATATCGGTGCCGAGTGTGAGCCGCTTGTAAAGGTGGGCGATAAGGTGCTGGTAGGCACAAAAATAGGAGATAGCGATAAGGGCTTTTCGGTGCCTGTGCATTCAAGCGTTTCGGGTACGGTTAAGGAAATTACCGAGATTTTCGGCGTATCAGGCGATACTACTCGCGCGGTGGTTATCGAGTCAGACGGTGAAATGACCGAGGAAAAGTTTGTTCCACCCGTAATAAACACCGCTGATGATTTGGTAAGGGCTGCCAGAGAGTGCGGTCTTGTAGGCCTTGGAGGCGCGGGTTTCCCCACGCATATAAAAATAGCCCCCGCCGCCGATGACGCTATTGATACACTCATTGTAAACGGTGCCGAGTGTGAGCCATATATTACAAGCGACTATCGTACCTGTGTGGAACATTTCCACGATGTTATCGATGGCGTTTATTTGCTAAAAGAAAAACTTAATCTTAAAAACATTATTATTGCCGTTGAGGATAATAAACCCGAGGCGATAAGGATACTTTATGAAATTGCGACCGATAAGCGCGATGAGGATAATACGGTTAAAATAATGCGCCTTACTTCACGCTATCCGCAGGGTGCCGAAAAGGTGCTTGTATACAATGCTACAAAGCGTAAAATCCCCTTTGGTAAACTGCCGGCTGATGTTGGTTGCCTTGTTATGAATATAACCAGTATTGCGGTGCTTAATAAGTTTGCAACAACGGGCAAACCCCTTGTTGCAAAGCTTTTGACGGTTGACGGGGACGCTGTAAAGGACCCCAAAAATGTTCTGGTGCCGATAGGCACACCCATAAAAGAGGTGCTTGATTTTTGCGGCACCGAGGAAACCGTTTCCAAAATACTCTACGGCGGACCAATGATGGGTGTTACAGTTACAAGTGACAGTGCCGTAATTACCAAGCAAAACAATGCCATTTTGGCATTTAAGGGCGATAATGCGGTGCCCACAACTCCGTGTATTCGTTGCGGTAAATGTGCGGCGGCGTGTCCGATGGATTTAACCCCTGCGCCCGTTGAATTTGCGCTGAAAAATAACGCAACCGATAAACTTAAAAAGTTTAATATCAATTATTGTATAGAGTGCGGTTCGTGTAGCTATACCTGTCCTGCGGGAAGACCGCTTACACAATGTATGCGCACCGCAAAAAGTATGTTGAGGAGGGAAAACAATGCGAAATAATCTTACAGTTTCTTCTTCTCCGCATATACATTCGGGTATTACATCCCAGTCAATTATGCTTGACGTTATAATCGCCGTTTTGCCTGCCGCCATATACGGTACCTTTATCTACGGTTGGCGCGCGGCGGTGCTCATTGCCGTTTGTGTAGCTACGGCGGTGCTGGGCGAGTTTTTATGGAACAAAGCACTTAAAAAGCCAAATTCCTTAGGGGATTTGACGGCGGTGGTTACAGGACTTTTGTTAGCACTCAATCTTCCGTCTTCATTGCCTTTTTGGATGGCGGCGGTAGGCAGTGCAGTTGCCATAATTGTTGTAAAGCAAATGTTTGGCGGTGTGGGACATAATTTTGCAAATCCCGCAATTACCGCCCGTATTGTGCTTATGGTGTCTTTCCCTGCGGCTATGACCAAGTTTTACGAGCCGTTTAGTGTTGTTGTTTCTTCGGCAACGCCGTTAGCAAACAGTGCCGAATATACAGTTAAAGAATTATTCTTTGGTATGCACGCGGGCACAATCGGTGAAACTTCGGTGATATTACTGATGGTCGGCGGAGTGTATTTAATTATGCGGCGCGTTATCTCCCCCATAATTCCTGCTTCATTTATCGGTACGGTATTTGTATTTTCACTCATTTTAGGGGTTAATCCTTTTACCGCAATATTCAGCGGCGGACTAATGCTCGGCGCATTCTTTATGGCTACCGATTATGTAACAAGTCCCACATTCAACTGGGGTAAGCTTATCTTCGGTGTGGGTTGCGGTATTATAACGGTTGTTATCCGTCAGTTTGCTTCCTTGCCCGAGGGCGTTTCCTATTCTATATTGGTTATGAATTTGTTGGTACCACATATCAACAGCTTAACTGTGCCAAAACCTTTTGGATGGGAGGCGGATAAAAAATGAGTAAGTTTTTAGATTTTTCAAAGAAAATCTACAATTCGGCAGCTTCCTTTATAAAACGCAACGATGATATTTTCCGCCCCATTTGTGTTTTGACCGTTATTTGTCTTGTGGTTGCGGTGTGCCTTTCGGCTACAAACCTTATTACCAAGGATAAAATCGCAAGTATGGAAAAGGCGGCGGCAAATGCTGCTATGGAAGCACTAATAACCGCCGAAGATTATCAAAAAGCAGATTTAAGCGGCAGTGATGCCGAGCTTTTCGTGGCTAAAAACGGCGAAGAAATAAAGGGTTACATAATTAAAACTCAAAACCGCGGTTACGGCGGCGAAATAAGTATTATGACGGCTGTGTCTGCCGATAAAAAGATTCTGGGTGTTAAAATTTTATCAGCCGCCGATGAAACACCGGGTCTTGGTCAAAACATAACCAAAGAAAATTTCTATTCGCAGTATATCGGTAAAGAAGAGAAGATAACCGTTGTTAAAGGCGGTGCCGATTCGGATAACAACGAAATAAATGCCGTAACCGGCGCCACAATTTCTTCAAAGGCGGTAACAGGCGCCGTAAATAAGGCATTTGACTGCTTAAACGATTATTTAAAAACGGTTGAGACCGAAACACAAGGGGAGGTACAACAATGAAAAAAGACAATTTAAAGTATCTCACCAACGGCATTATTAAAGAAAATCCCGTTTTACGACTGGTGCTTGGCACCTGTCCTACCTTGGCTGTTACCACTGCCGCCATAAACGGTATCGGTATGGGTGTTGCGGCTATGGTGGTTTTGGTAGGTTCAAATCTTGTTATATCCTTGCTTCGTAATGTTATTCCCGATAAGGTGCGTATTCCCGCATACATAACCGTTATCGCGGGATTTGTAACCATAGTTCAAATGTTGGTTAAGGCATTTTCGCCCTCAATAGATGCCGCACTCGGTATTTATTTACCTTTGATAGTTGTAAATTGTATAATTCTCGGCCGTGCCGAAATGTTTGCCTCTAAAAACAGCGTGTTACCAAGTGTGCTGGACGGTATCGGTATGGGTATCGGCTTTACGGCTACACTTACACTTATGGGCGCTATCCGTGAAATTATGGGCGCCGGTACTGTGTTTGGTTTACCCGTAACGGCAGGGTTTATTGACCCGATGATAGTTATGCTTTTACCACCCGGTGGTTTCTTTGTGTTTGGCATACTCGTTGCCGTATCAAACAAACTCGCAACCCTTAGCGGTAAAAAAGCAGTAGAGCATACAGGTTGCGGCGGATGTCCTATGAAGGATACTTGCAAAACGGGAGGGGAAGAATAATGGCAGGAACAATAGTTTCAATTCTTTTGGCAGGACTTCTTACCGAGAATATGATTCTTTCAAAATTCCTCGGCATTTGTCCGTTCCTCGGCACCTCTAAAAAGGTTGGCACGGCGTTTAGTATGAGCGTTGCGGTAACTCTCGTTATGCTGATTGCCACAGCCGTTACATATCCGCTTTATGCATATGTGCTTATTCCCTTGGGGCTTGAATATTTACAAACAATACTGTTTATACTCGTAATCGCCGCCATAGTACAGTTTTTGGAAATAGTACTTAAAAAATACATAAAGTCGGTTTATAATGCGCTTGGTATTTATCTGCCGCTTATAACCACAAACTGTGCGGTGCTCGGTATTACGATTTTAAATTTTACAAAGGGATATTCCTTTGTGCTGTCCCTTGTAAATGCCTTATCGGCAGGTCTTGGTTTTATGCTTGCTATGATTATTTTTGCGGGTATTCGCTCCCGTATGGAAACTGCCGATGTCCCTGAGTTTTTAAAGGGTTTGCCAATAACGCTGATAGCCGCGGCAATTGTGTCCCTTTCTTTCTTAGGGTTTGCAGGGATAGGGGGTTAAGCCGGTATGGGTATTTTATATGCAACGTTGATTATAGGCGGCGTAGGACTGGTATTGGCTGTAATACTTTCCTTGGCATCTAAATTTATGGCAGTGCCTACCGATGAAAAGGTGGAAAAAGTGCGAGAATGCTTACCGGGTGCTAACTGTGGCGCGTGCGGTTATTCGGGTTGTGACGGTTATGCCGCCGCCGTAGCGGATGGCAGTGCGGCTCCAAACCTTTGTACACCGGGCGGCGCTGATACCGCAAAACAACTGGCAGAGCTTTTAGGCACTGAAGTTACGGTAGAGAAAAAATATGCATTTATTAAATGTAATCACGGCTCACAAAAGGCAGTAAAACAGTTTAGCTATAACGGTTCTCTAAGTTGTGCGGCCGCTAACCTTATGTATAAAGGCCCCCTTGGTTGCAAATACGGATGTTTAGGTCTTGGCGACTGCGTTAATGTATGTCAATACGGCGCAATAAAAATTGAAAACGGTATTGCGGTTGTAGATAAAAATCTGTGTACGGGTTGCGGTAGATGTGCCGATGTATGTCCTAAGGGTATATTAGAAATTTTACCCGAAAAAGCAAAATTTGCCGTTGCCTGTTCCAATACACAAAAGGGTGCGTTTGCCCGTAAGGTTTGTTCTGCTGCTTGTATCGGCTGCGGCAAATGTGAAAAGTTGTGTCCCGCCAGTGCCATCAAGGTAGAAAACAATTTGGCGTACATCGATGAAGATAAATGTATCGGTTGCGGTGAATGTGTGGTTGGTTGCCCAACAAAATGTATTGTATCTCTATAAACAACGAGATTTTTTGTTGTTTTTTTGTAAAAATGTGGTATAATAATATCGTTTAAGAGGGAGTAGCTGGCGGTTATACCGTGGCACTCGGCGTCAATACGGATTTTCCCGCCGATGTCTTAAATTGCAAGACTCTTACCGTCTTTTTGTACGGTAAGGGTCTAATTTTTTATAAGGAGAGAATTGTATGGAAATTTTGTACGAAAATTTATTAAGCATAACCTGGCAACAGGTGGTTATGTGGTTAATAGGCGGTGTTCTTATTTTTCTTGCTATAAAGAAGGAAATGGAGCCGACACTTTTATTGCCAATCGGCTTTGGCGCAATTCTTGTTAATATCCCGGGGTCCGGTGCTATTACAAGATTTTTTCAAAACGGTGTTGATAAAACCGTAGAGGTGTTAAGCGGCGTACTGTCTCCTGAAGGTCTTGAAACCGAGCACGGCGCACTCACAACGCTTTTTGAAGCCGGTATTGCAAACGAACTTTTTCCGTTGATTCTTTTTATTGGTATTGGTGCGATGATTGATTTCGGTCCGTTACTTTCCAATCCAAAACTTATGATTTTCGGCGCTGCGGCTCAGTTTGGTATATTCTTTACATTGTGCCTTGCATCTATTTTCTTCCCGATAAAAGATGCCGCTTCAATAGCTATAATTGGTGCGGCGGATGGTCCTACATCCATAGTAGTTGCTCAAAAGTTAGACAGTGATTATGTTGGTGCGATAATGGTAGCGGCGTATTCTTATATGGCGTTGGTTCCTATTATTCAGCCGCCCGTTATTAAGCTTTTAACCACTAAAAAAGAGCGTATGATTCGTATGCCTTATGAGCCGAAACAGGTTAAAAAGATTACCAAAATTCTTTTCCCGATTATTATTACCATTGTTGCAGGTGTTGTGGCTCCTGCGTCTGTCTCTCTCATCGGATTCCTTATGTTCGGCAACTTGATTCGTGAGTGCGGTGTTCTGGATTCACTTTCTGATACTGCACAAAAGGTACTTGCAAACTTAATTACCATCTTCTTAGGCATAACTATTGCATCTCAAATGACTGCTGAAAAATTCTTAGCGCCCGCAACCTTGCTTATTTTAGGTCTTGGTCTTGTGGCATTTATATTTGATACTGCAGGCGGTGTGTTGTTTGCCAAGTTTATAAACCTTTTCTTAAAGAAGAAAGTAAACCCCATGATTGGCGCGGCAGGTATTTCGGCTTTCCCGATGTCAGGCCGTATTGTTCATAAAATGGGACTTGCCGAAGACCCGCAAAACTTCTTGCTTATGCACTCAATAGGTGTTAATGTGTCAGGCCAAATCGCATCGGTTATCGCCGGCGGTTTAATTCTCAATTTCTTTATGTAAGGAGAATAAAAATATGTTTGTACCACAAAACTTTATAGCAAATCTTTCATATATGGGCACGGGAATGCTCGCAATATTGATAGTTATGGGAGTTATAATTCTGGCAACCGTAATATTAAACAAGGTGTTCTCGGATAAGAAAAAATAAAAGGAAAAGGAGAGTGAAAACTCTCCTTTTTTATTCGCAAAATATGTGGTTGCCGATTGTGGTTATAGCGGGGCGGCTCCATATCCATTTATTAGTTGCGGTTGAGGGATTAAAGTAGTATATTGCGCCGCCGCTGGGGTCTAAGCCGTTAAGGGCATCTCTTGCCGCCGAATAGGCAGAAGCACTCACGGGTTTATCAAACTGACCGTCATAAAGGCAACTGAATGCGCCTTTTTGATATATAACACCCGAGATTGTGTCAGGGAATGAAGGGTGCTCTACTCTATTTAGCACAACGGCGCCAACTGCTACTTGTCCTTCGTAACTCTCGCCTCTCGCTTCGGCCGAGATTAGCCGCGCCAACAGCATATATTCGTTTTGTGAGTATGAGCCGTAATCTTCGTCAATTTCAAGCGCTGCAAGTGTTTTTTCACCCGCTATACCGTCAGCCACAAGCCCGTTGTCGTATTGGAATTGCTTTACGGCGCTTTGGGTTGCCGAGCCGTATATTCCGTCAATGTTTCCGTTATAATAACCCATAGAAGACAGTTTTAACTGTATTTGCTGGACTTCCTCCCCGCGTGAGCCGAATTTTGAAAATCCGTAGCAAAAAGGGGAAACGCAAAGCGTTAATAAACCGATAATCAAGATAATACAACAAAATTTTTTCATAAAAACACCCTAATTTAATTTTTTGTTTTTAGTATGCACACATTCTTTTAATAAATTCGGATTAAAATAAAGGTCAGACAAGGTCAAAAATTTTTTTGCAAAAGGTATTGACATTTGGGAAAATAAGGTTATAATGAGTATAGTTAGCACTCGCAAGTATAGAGTGCTAAAAAACGAAAGGCGGTGTTGTTTTGGAATTAAGCAGTAGAAAAAAGGCAATTTTATCGGCTATTGTTAAGATGCATATTGCTTCGGGCGAACCTGTCGGTTCAAAAATACTTTGCTCTATTCTTGAAAATGCGCCGTCAAGCGCAACACTCCGCAACGAGATGAGCACACTTTGTGATATGGGCTTTTTGGAGCAACCGCATACATCGGCAGGCCGTGTGCCGACTGCACGCGGATATCGGCTTTATATTGAGTCACTTATGAACAGGGATGAAATAAATGCAGAGCATAAGCGGTACATTGATGAGGCGCTTTCTCTCTCAAACAGCGACCCCGAAAAAATAACCGAAACGGCGGGCAAGGTTATCAGCGATATAACGGGTTTGCCATCAATAGCTGCAAATATTTCTTCGGTTGGTCCGCGTGTTAAAAGGGTTGAGCTTCTTAAAATGGGCAGTCGCCTGGCAATGATGATTTTAATCACAACTGACGGTCGCTCTCGCAGTCGCCTTGTGCACACGATACACGATCTGGATACGCATTTAATAGCGCAGTTTGATGATATAGTAAATTCTCGCATAAAGGGCAAGAGTATTGAAGATTTAACACCCGCGGCGCAACAAAATATTTATGTAGCCGCAGGGATTAACGCTATGTGCATTATGCCGCTTTTATCATCACTGTTTGATATGATAACCGATATAATGAACACAAATGTAACCGTGTCGGGACAGTCGAATATGCTCTCACTCGGTTGGCATAAAAACGATGCGGAAAAAATAATATCTTTGCTTAAAAGCAGGGATACATTAAAGCAACTTTTATCAAAGGATGCTTCACCTTTAGGTGTTGTGTTCGGCAAGGATACTGAGTATAGCGCACTTTGTCCTTCGAGCATTATTTTTGCAAAATACGGCAAAGAGCAAAACGCGGCAGGGTGTATCGGTGTGATAGGTCCTACAAGGATGTCTTACGAGCTTATAATACCGAGTATTGAATATACTGCAAAGCGTGTTGATTCTTTACTTAGTGAAACCTTTAAAGATATGGAGGGATTTTAAGTGGCAGAAGAAATAAAGAAGCCCAGAAAAAACAAAAAGGATGAAGAAATAAAGGAGCTTACCGAAAAACTTAACGAAGAGCATAACCTTTTGCTTCGCACGGCGGCCGAGTTTGATAACTACAAAAAAAGGACCGACCGCGAAAAACTAACGGTTGGTGAGTATGCAAAGGCCGATGTGATAAAAAAGATTTTGCCGGTACTCGATAATATTGACCGTGCGGCAAGTATGGATAATACATCCGCCGATTATATTAAGGGTATAGAACTCATAGTTAAGCAGTTGCTGTCTTTGGCTGATAATATCGGCATTGTGCCGCTCGCAAAAGTGGGCGAAGAATTTAATCCGTCTATGCACGATGCAGTAATGCACATAGATGATGATAATTTTGGTGAAAATGTTATTGCAGAAGTTTTACAGCAGGGCTATAAAATAGGTGAAACCGTTATTCGTCCCGCTATGGTAAAAGTAGCAAACTAACATAAAAATATATATTTATCTGAAGGAGATTTTTATTATGGGAAAAATTATTGGTATTGCCTTAGGTACAACAAACTCTTGCGTTGCCGTTATGGAAGGCGGCGAAGCAGTAGTTATTGCTAATGCAGAGGGTGGCAGAACAACACCGAGTGTTGTTGCCTTTTCAAAAACAGGCGAGCGTATGGTAGGTCAGGTTGCAAAGCGTCAGGCAATCACAAACCCCGACCGTACCATTAGTTCCATTAAGCGCGAAATGGGTACCTCTTACACCGTTGGTATTGACGGAAAGAATTACACTCCGCAAGAAATTTCGGCTATCATTTTACAAAAACTAAAAGCCGATGCCGAGGCATATCTTGGCACAACCGTTACCGAGGCGGTAATCACAGTACCCGCATACTTTACCGATGCACAGCGTCAGGCAACAAAGGATGCAGGCAAAATTGCAGGTCTTGAAGTAAAGAGAATCATCAACGAGCCCACAGCCGCCGCTTTGGCTTACGGTATTGATAAGGATAACGACCAAAAGGTTATGGTTTATGACTTGGGCGGCGGTACATTCGATGTATCTATTATCGAGATGGGTGACGGCGTACAGGAAGTTTTGGCTACTGCCGGTAATAACCGCCTTGGTGGTGATGACTTTGATAAGCGCATTATGGATTGGGTTGTAGCACAATTCAAGCTTGAAAGCGGTATTGATTTATCAAACGATAAAATGGCTATGCAACGCGTTAAAGAAGCTTCCGAAAAGGCAAAGATTGATTTATCGGGTATGACACAGGCCGATATTAACCTTCCTTTTATCACCGCTGATGCCACCGGTCCCAAACACTTTGAAACAACTATTTCACGCGCTAAGTTTAATGAGCTTACCGCCGATTTGGTAGAGGCAACTATGGCACCTGTTCGCCAGGCACTTGCCGATTCGGGACTTAATAAAAACGAAATCAATAAGGTGCTTATGGTGGGCGGTTCTTCCCGTATTCCTGCCGTTCAGGAAGCAGTAAAAGCATTTATGGGTGCAGAACCCTTTAAGGGCATCAACCCCGATGAGTGCGTAGCTTTGGGCGCCGCTTTACAGGGCGGTGTACTCGGCGGCGATGTTAAGGGCCTTCTTCTTCTGGATGTTACTCCGTTGTCTTTGGGTATCGAAACAATGGGTGGCGTTTCCACCAAGATTATTGAGCGTAACACAACCATCCCCGCAAAGAAAAGTCAGATTTTCTCCACTGCGGCTGACGGTCAGACTTCGGTTGAAATCCACGTATTACAGGGCGAAAGAGAATTTGCAAAGGATAACAAGACACTCGGCGTATTCCACCTTGACGGTATTGCTCCTGCTCCCCGTGGTATTCCCCAAATTGAAGTTACATTTGATATAGATGCTAACGGTATCGTTCACGTATCGGCAAAGGACCTTGGCACAGGTAAAGAAAGCGATATTACAATTACCGCTTCTACAAATATGTCAAAAGATGATATCGATAAGGCGGTTAAAGAAGCCGAACAGTATGCAGCCGAGGATAAAAAACGCCGCGAAGATATTGATGTTCGTAACGGCGCCGACCAGATGATTTATCAAACCGAAAAGACCATCAGCGAGATGGGTGACAAGATAAGCGCAGAAGAAAAAGCCAAAATCGAAGCAGCAAAAGAAGCTTTGAAGGAAGCATTAAAGGGCGAAGATATTGAGGCAATCAAGGCGCGTCAGGAAGAGCTGCAAAAGGAGATTTACGCTATAAGCGAAAAGCTCTATAAAGCAGCTCAGGGCGCTCAAGGCGCAGGTGACGGCACAGGCGGTGCCGCCGGCGGTGCGGCAGGCGGAGATAATGTTTACGATGCCGACTTTACCGATGTAGATGACACAAAAAAATAATTCAAACGATGTTTGAATTATTTTAGCGAAGAGTGAAAAGTGAATAGTGAAGAGTTTTTCACTATTCACTTCCATTACATATTTATTGGAGAAAAACTGTGGCAGATAAAAGAGATTATTATGAGGTTTTGGGCGTTGACAAATCGGTTGACGAAAACGACCTCAAAAAAGCATACCGTAAAGCCGCGAAAAAGTATCATCCCGACTTAAATCCGGGGGATACCGAGGCGGAAAAGAAATTCAAAGAGGTAAATGAAGCGTACGAGGTGTTATCCGATAAGGAAAAACGCGCGCGTTACGACCAGTTCGGCCACGCGGGTGTAGACCCCAATTTCGGCGCCGGTGGTGGCGGCGGATATGGCGATTTCGGCGGTGGCTTTGGTGGCTTCGGCGGCTTTGAAGATATTATAAATGAAATGTTTGGCGGTTTTGGCGGCGGTCGTAGTTCCAGGCGGAATCCGAATGCTCCGCGGCGCGGTGCCGATACGGCGGCAAATGTAATTATTTCGTTTGAAGAAGCGGCAAAGGGATGCAGCAAGAAAATAAAGGTGACCCGTATAGAAAACTGCGATGAGTGTTCGGGCTCGGGTTGTAAAGCGGGTTCATCCCCAAGGGTATGTCCTACCTGTTCGGGTAGCGGATATGTTGTTATGTCACAGGGCTTTATGCAAATGCAACGCCCGTGTGAAAAATGTCGCGGCACAGGTAAAATTATCGATGACCCTTGCGGCAAGTGTAACGGCAAGGGTAGAATCAGGCATACTACCGAGCGTGAAATTGAAATCCCCGCAGGTATTGATGACGGACAAATTATCAATGTCAGGGGTGCAGGAGATGCCGGTGTAAACGGCGGACCCGATGGCGACCTTCATATAAATGTTTCGGTGCGACCGCATCCTATTTTTGAACGCTCAGGGTATGACGTATTTTGCGAGATACCCATTACCTTTATACAGGCGGCATTAGGTGCCGAAATCACTGTGCCAACACTCGATGGAAAGGTTAAATTCACTATTCACGAGGGCACACAGCACGGCGATGAATTTAAGTTAAAGGGCAAGGGTATACAACGGCTTCGCTATGCAGGTCGCGGTGACCAATATGTCAGAATTTCGGTTGAGATTCCTAAAAATCTAAATAAGGAACAAAAGGAGCATTTAAAGGCATTCGATAAATTGTCGGATGACAAAAATTATAAGCAAAAACGCTCTTTTACCGAAAAAATAAAAGACTTATTCGATTAAAAAAACAACCACGTTGGGGTGGCTGCGATAAAGCAGGTAGAACGGTATAACCTTAAAAAAGGCTATACCGTTCTTTTTTTAAATCCAACCCCCGGTTGACTTTACTTCACAAAAAATATCTTTTTGATATGTTGGATGTTATAAAAAACTATGATATAATGGTTACAGTGATCACGAAAATACTTTCAAGGAGAATTTTTTATGAATATAGGAACAAATATATATACACTCCGCAAGGAAAAGAAAATTACTCAGGCACAGCTTGCCGAAAAGCTTGGCGTTTCGGAACAAGCTGTTTCAAAATGGGAGAATGATCAATGCGCTCCCGATGTTAGTCTCTTTCCAATCATTGCGGAATTTTTCGGTGTCTCCATAGACCGCCTTTTTGGGTATCATACAAGCAGCTATAATGATGATGTGGAAGCAATTATG
>JAZUSW010000130.1:0-10401 GCA_045606925.1 Acutalibacteraceae bacterium
ATTGTGACATCGGTACCCTCGCGGTAGAGTACACCGCGACCTATCTCAAATTTATAATCCGCAAGCTCTGAGGTGAGATCCGGAACGGCAAATCTGCCGAATCGGAGATACACGGGGCCAACGTAATTTATGGCTGCCTCAACAGCTGCATATGCCTCGGTAGCATCTGCAGGCGATATAACCGTCATTCCCGGGATCGTTCTCATAAGAGCCATATCCTCGTTGCACTGATGCGTTGCACCGTCTTCGCCAACCGAAATACCTGCGTGTGTGGCACAAATTTTAACATTTAAATGGGGGTAACCAACCGAGTTTCTTATCTGCTCGAAAGCACGGCCCACAGCAAACATTGCAAAACTACTTGCAAAAACTTTTTTACCTGTAGCCGCAATACCTGCTGCAATACTTACCATATTTTGCTCTGCAATGCCTGCATTATAAAATCTATCGGGAAACGCCTTTTTAAACATACCCGATTTGGTTGCGGCGGCAAGGTCCGCATCCATTACCAAAAAATCATCGTGTTTTTCGCCTAATTTAACAAGTGCGGCGCCATAGCCCTCACGAGTTGCCTTTTTTATTACATCTGCCATTTTGCCCACCCCTTTACTGCAATCTTTCAAGCTCGGCTTTAAGTTCAGCCATTGCTTTTTCATACTCTTCATCGTTAGGTGCAACTCCGTGCCAACCTACCACGTCTTCCATAAAGGAAACGCCTTTACCTTTAATCGTTTTTGCAATAATTGCGGTGGGTTTTCCCTTAACCGATTCAGCCGCTTTTAACGCTTCCTCAATCTGAGCGAAATCATTACCGTCAATAGCAATTACATTCCAACCAAACGCTTCGAACTTCTTATCAAAGGGTAGCGGTGAGTTTACTTCTTCTATACTGCCGTCAATTTGAAGATTGTTCCAATCAACAAAAGCCACAAGGTTATCGAGCTTTTTGTTTGCAGCGAACATTGCCGCTTCCCAAACCTGACCCTCTTCTGACTCGCCATCGCCGAGAATCGTATACACACGGTATCCACTTTCAAAGTGTTTGCTTGACAACGCCATACCAACTGCGGCAGATATACCCTGTCCAAGTGAGCCCGAAGACATATCTACACCGGGAATATTTTTCATATCGGGATGTCCCTGCAAAATAGAACCGATTTGACGAAGTGTCCTAAGAAGCTCAGGTGAAAAAAATCCGCGCTCTGCCAAAACGGCATATAGAGCGGGCGCTGCGTGACCCTTTGATAAAACCAACCTGTCTCTGTTTTCCATTTTGGGATTTTCAGGGTCAATATTCATATGCTTAAAATAAAGATATGTTAAAATTTCAGTACAGGAAAGCGAACCGCCCGGATGTCCTGCCTTTGCTGCGTGCACGCCCTCGATTATCCCCATACGAACCTTACACGCCGCTTGTTTTAATTGTTTTTCGGTAATTAAATCCATAACTCTTACCTTTTCCTTTCCTAAAACACTTTCTTCTTATTTAAAAACACAGTAAAATATTTTGGCATTTCACTGCTAAATTCCATATACTCGCGAGTAGTTGGATGTATAAAACCGATTTTCCTCGCGTGTAAACACTGACCGCCAAGCTCGGTTATTACCTTTTTGGGACCGTAAACTGCATCCCCCGCAACCGCGTGACCGATATGGGACATATGAACCCTTATCTGATGCGTTCTTCCCGTTTCCAACCTGCAACAAAGGTGTGTAAAACCATTTAAACGCTCAATCACCTCATAATGCGTTACCGCCTCTTTGCCGCCCGACACTACCGCCATTTCCTTGCGTTTTACAGGGTGACGGCAGATAGGAGCGCTGATGGTACCTTTATCGCTCTTAACTAAACCGTAAACCACCGTTTCGTACTCGCGGGTTAATGTATGCGCCGCAATTTGCTCGGATAAAAACAAATGCGCCGCATCGTTTTTTGCGACTAATAAAAGTCCACTCGTATCCTTATCTATGCGGTGCAAAATACCGGGGCGCAAAATACCGTTAATGCCCGATAAGTTATCCTTACAGTGATATAAAAGCGCATTAACAAGCGTACCGCTATAATTCCCTGCGGCCGGATGCACGACCATACCTTTTGGTTTATTTACAACCAATAAATCATCATCTTCATAAACTATATCAAGCGGTATATTTTCGGGTGTCACTTCAAGCGGCACAGGGTCTGGTAAAACAACCGTTATATTGTCCCCTGTTTTTACCTTTTGGCTTTTTGTTGCCGTTTTACCGCCAAGAGTAACATTGCCTTGCTCTAAAAGATGCCCTGCGTGACTGCGACTTATATTCAAGCGTTCGGCAATATAGGCATCTATCCGCTTTGAAGAAGCATCTTCACACAGTAAATTAACTGTTTCCATTATTGTTCTTCCGTTTTTTAAAATCTTTTACAGTATCAATTACAAAATACAAAATCAATAGCGAACAACCTACGACTATCGCACAATCGGCAATGTTAAAAACAGGAAAATCCTCCCAAAATCCAAACTGCAAAAAGTCAATCACCTTACCGTTTCTGAAAATGCGGTCTATCATATTGCCAAGACCGCCCGAAATGATAAGACAGGTTGCCCAAAACAACATTTTGTTACGGTATCCTCTGAAAATCAGCCAAACTATACACGCTGTCATAACAATTATGGTTATGACTACAAGCAAGCCCGTATAGCCGCTAAACACACCCCAGGCGCCGCCTGTATTATGTATGTAACAAAAGTTGAGAAGTCCCTTTACAAGCGTAAAACTGTCGCCCAACGAAAAGCCGGAGCTTACCGCCGCTTTAACCACTTGGTCTAAAACAAGCAATATCACAGCCACAACGCCTGCCAAAATATAAGAAATCAAGTTTTTACCCCTCAATTATTTCTTTTTATTGAAGAAACTGTTGGAAAAACCAACATTTTCGTCATCATCGGTTATAACTGTATTTGTATCGGTTGAATCATCATCGTCATCAACCGCCACTACGAAACCTGTTGTGCTTGATTTAATATCGGTATCGTCATCTTCCACAACTTCAACCTTTTTATCGTTTGTCACAAGGTCAACAATAACCTCTTCTACGGTGTCTTCAACCTTTACGAACTTTGCAACATCAGGAATTTTATCAAACTCCAACGCTACTGCCGCCGCCGCGCTTTCAGCATCCATTGCAACGCAGTCCGGTAATTTTGATATAATTTCAAGATGCTTTTTATAGCTATCCATAAGCTCATTTTTAAATGCGCCTATTTCAAGACGAATTTTATCAAACAATGCCTGTTCGCGCTTAACAGAATCGGCGGTCGCCTTTTCGATGGCTTCCTTCTTTGCTTCGCCTGCCGCCAGAATTTCATCAATCTCTTTTTGCGCAGCATCTTTTTTCTCGCCTAATTTTTCATCAAAATTAACAAGCATATTTTTTGCTTCGCTTGTAGCCGCTTCTGCCGCCGCTTTGGCATCGGCTAAAATTTGCTGTGCTTTATTTTTAGCTTCGTTTACTATATTATCGGCCAACTGCTGTGCGCTGATAAGAACATTTTGTAAGCTTTGCTGTGAATTTTTATACTCTTCTACCTTGGAAGTTGCCGCTGAAAGTTTCTCCTGTAAATCCTTTACATATGCTTCGTACTGGCGTAAATCCACCTCTACTGCATCAAGAAAATTGTCAACCTCTTCTTGCTTGTAGCCGCCTACTGCCTTGGAAAACCTTACATCTCTTACATCATTTGAAGAAATCATTGCTTTATCCTCCCTAATCGCCTTTACTTATATCTTTCCGTAACCAGAACAGTGCGACCCTTGCGGGTTACGCCATCAGTCGAAATTACGGTAAATTTACCATATCCTCTAACCGAAATTTTATCGTTTACAACAACCGTTTTGGTTGCTTTCTCGGTTACTGCCGAGTTTACTGCTACCATTCCCTCGGTTATAATTTTTACACTTTTATCGCGAGAGACGCCGATAAGTGCCGCCACAACACAATCAAGCCGCAAGGATGCCACAGTTACTTTTTGCGCTTCCTTTTGCGAAGCGGCAGGTAACGGCTCACAAAAACCTTGCTCTATCTTTACACCCACACGACCGATAAGTGTAACCTGTTCTAAAATGTATTTTGAAATGTCCCTGCTTACAAACAACACCGCGCGGCCTTCTTCTATAAGTATATCGCCTACCGTTTCACGCTTTATGCCTTTTGACATAAGCGCACCCAGAAAATCCCTGTGGGTAAGCTTATCCCCTTTACGAAACAATACCGTCAGGGCATCTATTGGATATGCGGTATCTTTTATATCATAATCTGAGTTATGCACACAAAGAAAAAGCCGTTCGGCAAACATATGGCCGCCAAAATACGAAAACTCTACGCCTTTTTTTGAAATGCGCTTTACAAACTCGGCCTCTTCGGCACTTAAAAAACCTAAGAATTTCGGTGCGCCGCCGTTTGCCACCGAATTTTGCAGGTCGGCCACTCGCGCCGCTATTAAATCACTTTGCATTAATCGGTATATTCATCCATATACAACTCGCCCATAATATCAACGCTGCCTGGAGTAATCATAAATGTACTGTTGGCAACCTTGCGAATTGTACCGCCGTTTGCATAAGCAACACCGCTTAAAAAATCAAGTATACGGCGCGAAGTTTCGCGGTTTGAGCTTTCAAGATTAAGCACAACGCTTTTTCTCGCATTAAGATGGTCGGCTATCATTGTAACATCTTCAAAATGGTCGGGCTTTACAATAACAACCTGCATCTGAGCGCCTGAATTTGCACCGTTTTTGCTCTTTTTATCATTTTGGAATAATTTTGTTTTTCTTTCGGGTGTAGAATAGATATCATCATTTTCTACGCGAAGGTCCTCTGCACCGTCATCCTCAAAATCGTTAGCGTCAATGTTCATAAAACTTTTAACGTTATCCCAAAGTCCCATAATCTATACTCCTTTTAATTAATAAACTCTTTTTCCGAAAAGGGCTGTTCCGACACGCACCATATTAGCGCCATACTCTATCGCCGTTTCAAAGTCATCGGACATACCCATAGAAAGTATCTTAATATTATTATCTATTTTTTTAGTGCGTATGTCAATAAACAGTTTATACATTTTGGAAAAATATTCGGTATTTTTGTTATTTTCATCTATATGTGGTGGTATAGTCATAAATCCTTTTACACAAATTCCCTGTAAAACGCTTATTTCGTCATACGCTTTTTCTATCTCTTCGGGGGTAAAACCCGATTTGGTCTCTTCCCCGCCGATATTAATTTCCAACAGTATATCGGTGGTAATTCCTTTCTTTACCGACTCCTTTGATATGGCCGATGCCAATCGCAAAGAATCCACCGACTGTATAAGCTCCACCTTACCTACTATATCTTTGACCTTATTTGTTTGCAAATGCCCTATAAAATGCTTGTGCACGTTGTTGTTTACTTCGTTTTCCTTTGACAAAAACTCTTGCACTCGGTTTTCGCCTATATACTCTATGCCGTTTTGTATTGCATAGTTTATAACATCGGGTGCTACCGTTTTTGTTGCCGCCAAAAGCATAATTTCCTCGGGCCTTCTACCGCTTTTTTTGGCCGCTGCTGCTATTCTGTTCTTAATATCCTTATAATTCTCATCAAAAATATCAGTCGATAATTTTTCCTTCATAAATGTTCTTTCCTTTAACAATAACCTCATCATAAAGGCGTAAATTGCCATCTTCTTTAACTATCTCACACAAAGCCCAGTCATCAACCGTGTAAACTATGTTTACGGGCACGAACTCAGCCGTTACGCCGTTTACAATATATACACCCGTAACGGTCTTTTCATTGCCATCGTTATCGGTACGGCTTACAACTCTGAGTGCCTTGTTTGGAACTCTGAGTCCCGAATATTTCTTTTTAACAACCGTCATATTATCGCTTCGCATAGAAGAAAGCTCACCGCTCATTTCCTGACACGAAAAGATTATAACGGCGCGGTCACTTCCCGTAGAAACGTTTATATCGTGCACCGTAACATCAAGCTCAGGATTAGATTTAAGTGTGGTATTAACAACAAGCTTATCCCCAACCTTAAACATAAGCGACTCGTTTATGGAAACGGTAGCGGCGATATACATTGTGTAGTCTGAAACGATTTTTCCGAAAACAGAACCCTCGGTTACCTCGTGCGGTTTCATTTCATCCAAGAATTCGGGTGTTATATCACCGAGCTTATCGGGAGTCAACACATCCTCATAGCCGTCTATCGTTGACACAAAATATCCCGATTTTTCGGCTTTTAAAACACCTGTTGGTTGTCCTATTTTTGAAAGGAGTGTTTCGCGCTTGGCCTTTAATACGGCGAGTTGCTCATTAAAATCAACCTCTTGTCCCGTTGCTAATTTTCGGCGGTTCATAAGCGCTAAAATCTCTTCCTTTTGCGATTGCAATTCGGAAAATTTACCTGTTGATGAAGCCGAAAAAATTTCGTTGTAGGCATCAAGTATCTTAGCGTTCAGTGTGCCTATATCAACCGCATTTAAATCGTTATATTTGTGTATTTGCTCGATGTTGTGAATTTCTTTTTCAACATTTTTAAGCTCCGCCGCCGCTACTGACTGGGTAGAACTGCTATATAAATTTGCAATAGTCCCACCCTTTGCAACACGCTCATTATCTTCAATTTCAAAATGCATTGCATCGGTTGTATTGCCCTGTATCACACTCTCGTTACGAATAATAACCCCTGTGATTTTGATGCCGTCCACCGCTTCGGCGGCAGAAACTATTTCGGTGGTTACAGGATTATAGAATACAGCGTATAGCTGATAAATTAAGAACACAAGTAAAACGGCACCGACTATGCCTAAGGTAACCTTTGATTTTTTCAATGTCAGCGCCCCTTTCTTATTATTTCCAACGCTCTTTGTAATGTATCCTCTTTATCGGCATAAACCCAATTAATATCCTCGCGGCGCCTGAACCAAGTAAGTTGCCGCTTCGCATATCTTCTGGTTTCGCGTTTAAGAATTTCTACCGCCTCTTCAAACGGTGTTTCACCCTTTAAATATTTATGCAATTCCTTGTGACCTATGGCCTGTGCGGCACCGATGCCGCTTGGTAAATCAAGGGTGGTTTTTGCTTCCTGTAAAAGCCCGTTTTCGAGCATTTTATCTACCCTTAAATTTATTCTGTCATAAAGTTTTTCGCGGTCAGCGTAAGTAACGCCAATCATAACCGTATCAAACGGCGTACCGTTTTGTCTTGATAATATATTTTGCTCGGTAAAAGTTTTACCCGTTGTATAATAAACCTCTAACGCGCGAAGAATACGGCGGATGTTGTTAGGATGCAGTTTTTGAGCATTTTCGGGGTCTATTTTTGCCAATCGGGATAACATATGCTCGGCACCGTATTGCTCAAGCTCTTTTTTTAACCGGCTTAGCACCTCTTTATCTTCGTTTTCTTCGGCAAATGTTATTCCGTCAACCAATGAGTTTACATAAAGTCCCGTTCCGCCCACCAATATGGGCTGCTTATTACGCCTATAAATATCGGTTATCTTTTGTTTTGCAAGGTTTACATAATCCGCAACCGAAAACTCTTCGCCCAGTTCTAAAAACTCTAATAAATGGTGCGGTATGCCCCGCATTTCCTCTTTTGTTGCCGCCGCCGATGCTATCGATATGCCTTTATAGATTTGCATTGAGTCGCACGATACAATCTCGCCGTTCAATTTATCCGCCAGGTCTATACCCAATTTGGTTTTGCCCGAAGCCGTAGGGCCCACAACACATATAAGCGGGATTTTTTTGCTTTCCATTATATATTCACACTTCCTGTGCGGCCGAAATACTTTTCAAGCTCTTTTTTAGTCAGTTTAAAAGCAACGGGGCGACCGTGCGGACAATACATAATATCTTCACTCGCCAACACCTTTTCAGCAAGTGCTTTAAGCTCATAATCGGTGGTATATTTATTACCCTTTATTGCCGCTTTACAAGCAACGGTGTGATAAATATCATCAAGTTGATGGGTGTTTACTGTGTTGGAAACACTCAAAGTTTCGGCAATCTCGGTAACAAGCAACTGTATATCTTCGCCTTTAAGTATGGCGGGGATTGCCCTTATTATAACCGTTCCGTTGCCAAAATCCTCCACATCAAAACCCGCCGACAAAAGCAGTTCGGTATTGTTTACAACGGCTGAATATTCCTCTTTTGTTAGGGTTAATGTAATGGGTGCTAATAAATCCTGCATTACATTTTGCGCATTGCTTTTAAGCGAATCGTAAAGCATACGCTCGTGGGCGGCGTGTTTATCAACAAAATAGATTTCGCCTTCCATTTCGGCTATTATATATGTATTAAATGCCTGTCCGATGTATCTTATATCGGGTTTTATTATATGCCGCTCTGACACCTCAATATTTTCTTTAATTGTAGGTTTTGCCGACTCAACCTTTTGCTCAATTTCGGATTTTATCTTAACCCTTTCTTCTTGAAGCTCAAATTTAGGGCTTTCGAAAACTAATTTAGGTGCATCGGTCTTCGTTTCTTCTTTTTTAACTATATTTATTGCTGTTTGCTCGGCTTTTTCGGTACATATGGGTGTATACGGATTAAAGGTCGGCTTAATCTTTATTTCGGGGCGTGTATCACCCTTGGTCAGCGCATTTTTAACGGTATAGTATACCGCGTTGAATATTTTTCTTTCATCCGAAAAACGCACCTCGGTTTTTGCTGGATGAACATTAACATCCACCGTTTCAGGCGGAACATCAATAAAAAGCACACAACAGGGAAATTTGCCCACCATTGCCGAATTTTTATATGCCTGTTCAAGTGCCGCCATAGCGGTATTTGAGCGTATGAGGCGCCCGTTTAAAAAGAAGAATTCACCGTTGCGGTTTTGGCGGCAATATACAGGTTTGCAAACCATACCCGAAACCTTAACGCCATCTATAGTGTCATTGGCATCTATAAGGGATGATGCAAATTCTCTGCCCAAAACCGAATATATAACATTTTTTAAGTTACCGTCCCCCGCAGTTGTAAGCACCTGCTTGCCGTCCCTTATAAAACGGAAAGCAATTTCGGGATGGGACAATGCCATACGGTCAATTATAGCGGCAATATTGTTTGCCTCAGTAACATCACTTTTTAAAAATTTCATACGCGCAGGGGTATTATAAAAAATATCCCTAACGGTAATTATCGTACCTTTATCACAACCGATATCCTCTAAAACTGTTTGAACGCCGCCTTCTACAATACAAAGCGTACCATCCATTTCTTCTTCGGTGCGGGTTATAATCTCGGTTTTCGAAACAGCCGAAATTGCCGCAAGTGCCTCACCGCGAAAGCCCAAAGTGTAAATTGCATCAAGGTCCTCTGCCGAGTTAATTTTACTTGTTGCGTGGCGGCAAAAAGCAAGGGGAACATCCTGTCTTGCAATTCCGCAACCGTTATCGGTAACCGACATATAAAGAATACCGCCGCGCTTTATCTCAACCGTTATTTTTGTAGCACCCGCATCCACAGAGTTTTCGACCAGTTCTTTTATAACTGCACCGGGGCGCTCTACCACTTCACCTGCCGCAATAAGCTCGGCAATATTTTTAGGTAAAACATTGATTTTATTCATGACGGTACTCCTTTCTTTTTATTACAAGGACTTTGCCTTGTCTGATAAATCATAAAGAATTTTCATAGCTTCAATGGGGGTCAGCGTATCAACATCTATTGCCTTTAACTCGTTGTAGATAGCATCTGCATTAACGCTTTCCAGTGAAAATTGATTTTGCGGTGCGAAGTTTTGTGAAGCGGGTGCTGAAACACCGTTTTTAACCACCTCTTCAAGCACTACTTTTGCGCGGTTTATAACCGCCGCCGGTATACCTGCAAGTTTTGCAACCTCAATACCGTAACTCTCATCCGCGCCACCGCGAACAATTCTACGCAAAAAGATTATATCGTCCCCGCGCTTTTTAACGGCAATATTATAGTTTTTAACACCTTTTAGCTCGTTTTCGCATTGAGTAAGCTCGTGATAGTGTGTTGCGAAAAGTGTTTTGGCACCAAGCGTTTTGCGGTCTGCAACAAATTCAAGCACCGCCTTGGCTATCGCCATACCGTCAAAGGTTGACGTGCCGCGACCTATCTCATCAAATATAAGCAAACTGTTGCGTGTGGCATTTTTAAGAATACCGGCAACCTCGTTCATTTCAAGCATAAAGGTCGATTGTCCGCTTGCTAAATCATCGGATGCGCCAACGCGTGTAAATACGGCATCAATGATACCGACATTTGCCGACTGCGCAGGTACAAACGAGCCCATCTGAGCCATTATTGCAATTATTGCAACCTGTCGCATATATGTAGATTTACCTGCCATATTAGGTCCGGTTATAATAATCAAACGGTC
>JAZUSW010000131.1:0-9766 GCA_045606925.1 Acutalibacteraceae bacterium
CTCAAAAAACGAACTTAAAACATATAAAAAATGGCACTTTTAGGATGTTTCGTTGCCCTTAAAAAACGGATGAAGGTGTATTAGAATATACTTGTAAAAACAATAGGAGGTAAGACGTTTGAAAAAGACGATAACACGCACCTTTTGTCTGGACGGAGATATATGCGATGTTGTTTTTCGCCTTGATGAAACAAGCGGAAAATACCTTGGCGACTATCCTGATTTTGAATCAGCGCCGAGATATACTCCAAACGGATATCTTTGGACCGAAGCGGTAAGTGACGGATGTCCTCACAACGAAAGTGCATATCCGGATGCTGAGTACGGAGACTGCGGTTCCTGTAAATACTTTTTACGGGAAAAAACAGGTGACTTAATTGGAATTTGCACACATGAATTTAAAAAAAGAACTATCAGATGATTCTCGAAGGGAGAAAATTATGAAAAAAACAACAATAAAAAAGGTTTTGGCAGTATTTTTAGCAATAGTAATTACACTAAGTACATTACCCCTTGTTGCTTTTGCTGCCCCGGCAACAAGCTCTCTTGACGGCATTATTGTTGATGCCCCCACAATCAAAGAATGGAAGGAGTATCTCGGAACTGCGGCTGACGGCGCTATTTCCACCGAACATTCGGGCTTTATATGGTCGGATAAATCGGTTTTTGTAGATGGCGGCGCATACGGGACATTTGAAGACTATTTCCCGGGACTTGGCGCAAAACTTGCCGTGGGTAAAAATAATTTCGGTCAGTCTAACTTCCTTGTTGGGCTTTCCACAATCGGCTCTACTACCGAAATTATAGGTTACTCGGTAACACCAACCGATACAATGTTTGTTCTGGATGTATCCGATTCGATGGACCAATCGGGCTCCATACCTGCATTGATTTCGGCTACAAATGATGCTATTGCGTCACTTTTAGAACTTAATCTTCATAATCGTGTAGGTGTAGTACTTTTCTCAGGTAATTCAAATTTCGGAGCTTCGCAAACCTCTACGGGTCTTGTGATTCTTCCGCTTGGAAGGTACACCGCTAACGCATCAGGTGACTTTTTATCTTATACGGGCAATAGTGATACAACAGTCAGAGTAGCATCGGGTGTAAAAAATGCCGATACAAATGCATTGGTACCGACCAGTTCAAAGAATACTTCAGGCGGCACATATATTCAAAACGGACTGTATCTTGCATATAATCAGTTTCCGAGCGGAAATGATACAATAATTCCCGATAATAAAATTCAAGCGGGTACACAGCGTATGCCGATTTTGGTGCTTATGACTGACGGCGCACCCACAACCGCCACCACTTCTTACAACAATGTAGGCACTTCAAATGCAGGTAACGGCGGAGAGACAACTGCGGCATACAGCTTTTTTACTCAGCTTACTGCATCTTGGGTAAACGAGTCATTAAAAGAGAAGTATAACGGTACCGACCCCAAATTCTATACCTTAGGACTAAACACCGTTAACAGCACATCGGCAACAGGTGTTCTTAATCCTGAAAGCAACTCCAATGCCGCAAGGAATTATTGGTCACTTCTTACAAGCAACCGCTCGGTTACCATAAATAATGTAAGATATGCTTCAAATAACGGGTCAAGAAATGTAACCATCACAATGCCTACGGGAATGACACTTAATCCCAACTATGTTGATGAAACGTGGAATGCATCAAATGCAAATGGGCTGATAACTAACTTTAATAATATAGTTGAAGAAATAAAAATCCAGTCGCGCTATTACGGCACTCTTGTAACAACGGGTGACTACGAAAACGATGGCTATATATATTTTACCGATGAAATCGGCTTTCATATGGAGGTTAAGAGTTTCAAAGGTATCCACTTAGGCGAGGGCGCCCTTTACACCGGCGCTAACTTTGCCAAGGATATAAAAAACGATTACTATTATACCGATAATAGTGTTACCGAAGAAGGCAGGGCGTTATATGCGGCTTTGGCAAAGCGTTTGTCGGTAGATGAAACAACCGTTCAAGCATTGCTTAATATAGCGGAACAAAACGGATATATTTCCTACACAAATGACGATGTGTTCAGCAACTATATTGCCTGGTACGCCGATGAAAACAATGCTTTTGTAGGCGTTTACAACCCAAAAACAAGAAACGATATTCCCGATAATGCGAAATATCTTGTTAAGAGTTATATATTCGAAGGCGAGGTTACCGCTTCCCACGCTAAGAGCGATATGCTTTTTGCACTTATACGCGTAAGAGAAAATCTTGAAACGGGCCGTCAGATTCTTGATGCGGCACTTCCTGCATCGTTGCTACCGATGGTTACCAATAGGATAACAGTTAATACCGATAATGCAAACTTTACATCAGCGGATATTACAAGTGTTACAAACAATGCTGATGATATGCATCCTGCGGTATTGCTTTATGAGGTTGGTTTGGATTCTGATATTACCCCTTACAATATTACATCCTTAGGTATAGAAGCATTAAATAAAAACATTGACGGAACATATTCTTTCTATTCTAACCGTTGGCGCGATGATAACGGTAATGCACCAACCTATAATGTAAACGGCGCTTTGATGACAACCGATATACACACAACGGGTGTCAATTATACGCCGTCCTACCAAAACGAAACATATTATTACACGGTAGATACAGTAATTTATAAGCAATCGGGTAATAGTTATGTGGCAGTTAGCGGTAATGAAACTATTGATGCCGAGAATAATCAGTATTACTGGTTAAAGCGTTTCATCACTAAAACGGCTAACGGCACAATGAGTATCAATGAAAAGTATGAGCCGATTTCAAAAGAAACAGTATCCGATACAACAGGTAATATAATCGGCACCAAAGACGGTAATAAAATCGTTAAGGCAGGCACGCCGCGTAAAATCGTCAGAGATGCTGCCGAAAAGGCCGATAATAACCCGACAGGAACTATTAGATATGCGGAAATTGCGGCGGTTGATAAATTCGGTACGGTTGGCGGCACCGAGTATCACGTGTATTTCTTCCACGGTAACAACGGCAAGGCAACTGTAAAACCCGCGCAGGGTATTAAAATTACAAAAGCCGTAAGTGAAACAGTTGCAGGTGCAGGTAATGAATTTGTATTCGATATTACCCTTTCAAATAACAATGCATCGCAATATAGTTACAGATACGAAAAAGCCGATGGTTCTGTACTGAACGGTAATGTATCGGTCGGTGCAGGTAATGTAATAACCGTAACCTTAGGTGCGGGGGATGTTTACTATCTAACCGATTTAGAAACAGGCGTATCTTATACAGTAACCGAGCGATACAACGCATACTATGTAGCGGCATCAACCAACTCAACAGGTACAATTTCTGAGTATACATTAAACGATGTTGACTTTGTAAACACCCCGAGAGGTTATGGCTCGTTAATGGTTGAAAAAGAGATAGAGCATTCTTTTGATACACTGACAAATGCATTGGCGAGTAAACAGTTTGATATTAAGGTTACTTTAAAAGGTCAGGGCGCTGACGGTGCTTTCTATTATTATTCACAGCAAACCCAAAATGTTTATGCAACAGCGGTAGCAGGTGAGGAATTTACCTATGAGTTCGAATTTAAACTCACCGATGCACAGTCGATTCTCATAAGCAATATTCCCGAAGGTGTGCAGTATAAGGTAGAAGAAATTAATATACCCAACGGATTTACCTTGCAAGACGGTACTCGTTCAGGAACTATTGCCAACAATACAGTAAGCGAAGTGCTCTTAATTAATAAATACGAGCCATCTCCGTTAGTTCCCGATATTACTGTAAGCGGCGTTAAGAATATTCAACCCTCTTCATATGTATGGGATGATGACGATGTTTACTATGTGCAAATTGAACAAATAGACCTTTCTACAGGTAATAAAATCGGCAACGGTTATACCTCAAGATTGGATAAGAACAGGCAGTATTATGATATTAGCTTTGCAAATTTCTTAACCGCAGTGAACGGTCAATACACAAAACCGGGCGTTTATGTTTATAAAATATATGAGTATGAGTTTAACCCCGTAGCCGATATAAGCTATGATAAGAGCATAGGTCTCTTTGCTGTAACGGTTGAAGATAATGCAACAGGCGAACTTACAGTTGCAAAGGTTGAGGCAATACAAGACCTTGTAAGTATTACCCAAAACGGCAACGCCTGGACAATTACAAAAAACTTTACCAATATTTATCAGTCTTATCAAGAATCTTTCAGGGTTAATAAGGTTGTTAACGGTGCAAACGGCAACGCCCACCGTGGCGGATTAATCTTTGGTTTGTTTGAGTCACAAAATGCCACAATGCCTGTAATGTCAGCCATAACAGATGCTAATGGCGTAGCTGACTTTACGCTCAATATTTTACAAAGCGATTATGCGTCTGCCAAAACATATTATATCCGTGAAATTGTTCCCGCACTCGATGAGAGGGTTGTAGGTATGACCTATAACACCGAAACATATTATACCGTAACGATAGATTGGTCGGACAATACGGCAGCCGCCCCCACAGTGACCTATAAAAACGCTGCGGGCGGTACGGTTAATTCCCAAAACGGATTGATAATAGTAAACGAATATGACGATTCTGTTGTAAGCACACCGGCTATAACTTTAAGCGGTGTTAAGACATTCAAAAATCCAGATGGTACCGACAGGGAATTTGAAGGCAGAGAGTTTAACTTTGTTGCGTATACATCAAACGCCACATTTACCGCAAAAACTCAACTTCATAAGGTTGGTTATAATGCCGCAAACGGTAGGATAATCTTCCCTGATATAACATTTGATAAGGTTGGCACATACTATCTTATTGTTGAAGAAGAACAGGGCACACTCGGTGGTGTCAACTACGATAAATCACAGTATTATGTGTTGATAAATGTTGTTAAAGCTGAAGAAAACGGTAAAACCGTGCTTAAAACCGATTCGGTTAGAGTATATAAGGGCGGCACTACCACTCTCTTAACGCAAGACCAGATAAACTTTAATAACACCTATACAATAACGGATAATGAAACTGTTACCATATCCGGTATTAAGAATCTTATCGGAAGACCTATAAACCCGGGTGAATTTAGGTTCAATCTTGTTGAAACAGGTGACGATTACAGCACAGTTTTGGCAAACGGTATTACACGGTATGCTTTAAACGGTGCGGCACATAATAACGATAAGCATAAAGCCGAGTTCACCTTCGAGCAAATTGAGTTTACCGCACCAGGAACACATTACTTTGTTGTTACCGAAGAAATACCCACTGATACAAACGGTGTGACATACAGCACCGAAGAGTATAGAATAAAGGTGGAAATCAAGGATAACAATAACGGTGGTTTACAAGCTCCCATAATCACTTATATTGATGGTGATGTTGAGTTTACAAACACCTACAACGCTTCATCTACAAGCGTTGGATTTGCCGGTAAAAAGACACTCCAAAATAAAGACCTTACGGCTGATGCATTCACCTTCGAGTTGCATAAAACCGATAAAGATTTTGTAGTTGATACCGATAAATTCGGGGCACCCGTAACCGATAAAAATGACGCACAGGGTAATTTTGGTTTCACTCTCACTTTTGAGCAGGGCGAAGAGGGACATTACTATTATGTAATTAAGGAGTATATCCCCGATGAGCGTTATGGTATCCACTATGATACTAATGAATATCATATAGAAATAGTGGTTATTGATAACGGTCTTGGACAAATGACATCCTATGCAGTGGTGAATCTTTTCGGTGGAGAAAGCAATATTTCTCTCACGGCTGTTGATTTTACCAACACCTATGCAGTATCTCCAACCGAAGCTACTATCGGCGGCAAAAAGAACCTAACGGGCCGAGATATAACGGCGGATGAATTTGAATTTGAACTCTATCTTGCCAATACTCAGTTTGAAAAGCAGGGCGATAAACTTGCAATCGCGAAAAACGATGCAAACGGCAGCTTTATTTTCTCGTACCCGATAGAAATTATCAGTGAAGGAACACAATACTTCACCGTGGTTGAAAAGAATCTGGGCGCAGAGCATATAACTTACGATAATACGGTATATGGCGTTAAGATTACGGCAACCGATAATGGCGTTGGCGAGTATACTGTTGAAAAAGAAATTATCAATCTTTCTGAAAATCAGGCAGTAACCGAGATTGAATTTAACAACACCTATACACCGCCTGTACCGAATATTCCGGTAACCGGTGATTATGCAAACTTTACCTTGCTCATATCAATTATGTTTATAAGCGGTGGGGCATTTGCGGGTGCTGTATTCTACGGTAAAAAACGCAAAGAGCAAAACTAAATATTTTAAAAACCTTCGGGAGTTTATCCCGAAGGTTTTTATATGATGCTGTTGCTAAATTACAAAAAATATGATATAATGTAAAAAATAATAATCATAAGGAAGATAAAAATGGTAATTAGTAATGATATTAAATATATCGGCGTAAATGACCGAAAAATAGATTTGTTTGAGGGTCAATACATTGTTCCAAACGGTATGGCATATAATTCTTATGTTATACTTGATGAAAAAATCGCCGTTATGGATACGGTTGATGCAGCTTTTGGTGATGAATGGCTTAAAAATATCGAACAGGTGTTAGGCGAAAGACAACCCGATTATTTAATAGTTCATCATATGGAGCCGGACCATTCGGCAAATATAAATGCATTTGCACAAAAATATAAAAATGCGGTTATTGTTGCATCTCTTCAGGCATTTAATATGATGAGCAACTTTTTTAACACCGATTATAATGACCGCCGCATAATCGTAAAAAACGGCGATACACTAAATCTTGGATGTCATACGCTGACATTCTTTACCGCGCCGATGGTACATTGGCCCGAGGTGGTATTAAGTTATGATTCTGCCGATAAGGTTCTTTTTTCGGCTGACGCTTTCGGTAAGTTCGGAACAACAGATACCGATGAGGATTGGGCTTGTGAAGCGCGCAGATACTACTTTGGTATTGTTGGTAAATACGGTGCTCAGGTAATGGCGCTTTTGAATAAACTATCGGGTGTGGAAATAAACACGATTTGTCCGCTTCACGGTCCCGTTTTAAAGGAAAACCTTGGCTATTATCTTGATTTGTATAAAACCTGGGGCTCATACGGTGTAGAAAGTGACGGTATTGTTATTGCCTACACATCTGTTTACGGAAACACTAAAAAGGCGGTAGAAATTTTAAAGCAAGAGTTGGAAAAGAACGGTCAAAAGGTAACGCTGAATGACCTTGCAAGATGCGATATGGCTGAGGCGGTTGAAGATGCTTTCCGCTACGGTAAAATAGTACTTGCAACTACAACCTACAATAACGATATTTTCCCGTTTATGAGCACCTTTATCCACGCGCTTTTGGAACGCGGATATAAAAACCGTACCGTTGGTATAATAGAAAATGGCAGTTGGGCGCCTACTGCTGCTAAAACAATAAAAAAATTGTTTGAAAACAGTACAGGTATTAACTATACCGAAACTATTGTTACCGTTAATTCAGCGGTAAATGATGTAACAAAGCAAAAAATCGGGCAGTTGGCAAAAGAACTGTGCGATTAATATAAAGAGAGGTGAATACAGATGAAATATGTTTGCGATATTTGCGGCTATGTTTATGATGAGGAATTGGGTGACCCCGATAACGGCGTAGCGGCAGGAACAAAGTGGGCCGATGTACCGGAGGAATGGGTTTGTCCTTTGTGTGGCGTAGGTAAAGACCAGTTTTCAGAAGAATAAAATAAAACCTCGGTTTGATTAAATTCAAACCGTGGTTTTTATTACTTTTTGCGTTTTAAAATGACTGTCACACTAACCGCCAAAATGATTACCATTACCGTCCCGCCAATATATAAGAAATATTTTGTAAAATGTTCTACCTTTCCAAGATTAACATAGGGAGTGGTTTGGGAGGTTTGGTTGCCGTTTTTGTCAGAAGAGTCGGTGGCGTTATTATTGTTATTGTCAATATTGTCATTGGAACCATTACTGCTTTGAGGGGTTTTGCTTGGTGTTGATACTACAAGGTCAACCTTTGCACCGCAGCTGTCACACTTTCCGTTTTTATCCTTATCGGTATGAGGGACATTACTGTTTGCAATTTCGGCATTACAAACCGTGCAAATTTTCCAATGATTATTTGCATTGTATTTATAACCGGACGGGGTATGCGGCACTACGGCTATATTAACACTGCTTTTATCGGTAATTTCGGTAGCGGCGGTGGCATCGGTAAACCATTTACCGCAAAAGCAAGAGTAATATTCGGTGTTACCAAGCGAAGAGCAGGTCGGTTGTTTGGCAGCAACGACCGTTGGGTTGTGCCGATGGTCCTTTTCTATAAATTTAAACGAAAGTATAAATTCCCTGCCAAGAATTGTTATATTATAACTATAATGCATATAAGATGGCACACCCATCTCCTTGACAATCTTGGATATATTGGATTTTATATTTTTTTCAAAAGTATCAACGCTTCCGCTTGTATAAATGTGTGCCGAATTGTTTTCGTCATTTTTAAGTAAAGCGGCAATGCGCTGGGCATCAACTTCGGATGTAAAAACGAGGTTGTTTTTAACAAAGTAGTTATCGGTAGTCGCCGTGGCGTCAGGTAAATATTCCCCGAAATCTCCTGCCGTGTGGTCTTCGTTAATCTGCTTTGTTGTGATGTTAAAGTATGCGTGGAAAATATCATCATCCTGGTCGTCCCAGGTAACATCGGTATAATACCAATTACCGCCCACCTTAACCAAATTCCACGCGTGGTTTTCATTTTGATTTGTGGTGGGGTTAATACTCGTACCCGAAACATACCAAGCAGAAAGCCCCGCTTTATTCATCAGGTGCTGGTAAGCCCTTGTATATCCCGCGCAAACGGCTTTGCCTTCCACTAATGCACCGTAGGCGTTTTGGTCGTTATCAGTATACACATAATCGGTAGCATCTATCAAACGGTCATGCAGGATAAGGGACTTTTCGTAATCACTCTTGCCGTCAAGCCCAACCAACATAGAATTAACCTTTGAGTTAAATGCATTTTTTGCATTTTGCAAGGCACTGCCGCTCATAGTGTATGTCGGAGTGATAGATAATGCAACACCGGTTAAGGAATTTACATTTCCCGTACACGCACCGTTTATCCAAAAATATTCCGGATAATCGTTGTGTAAAGCGCGGTAAACAACGGTTACTTCATCCCAATTAACCTTGTGTTTGGTGTGCGAAATAGAAATGTTGGCAGTTGAGTTTTTTATACCTTCAACCAACTTATCGTACACATATATAAGCGCTGCCGAGTTATCCATTTTACTTAAAATACTTTTGCCAAAGCGTTGTTCACTGTCTGCATAGGCAGGTAATGTCACTGCTAAAAAAAGTATGCAAACCGAAAGAAAAACGCACAATGTTTTTTTAAATACTTTCATAAAAAACAACCCTTAATCAAAAATTTAAATATTAGGTTTAAAAGTAGGCATAAGCTGTAATTTAAATAGATTTGCCTTGTGCTTTTTATCAATAATTTCTTTTTTTGCTTTGTCTTTAATTTCGCCTGTCCGGATGTAAACATCCAGTTCTGCATAAGTAAAGCCCAGATTTTCTTCATCAGTCTTGCCGCAAAGGCCGTCGATGGGGGTTTTGTTAACAAGCGCATCGGGCAGACCTAAAAGTGTACCAATCTGCTTTACCTCGGTCACGGTCAAAAATGACATGGGAGAAAAGTCACCTACCGAGTCGCCGTAGCG
>JAZUSW010000132.1:0-3177 GCA_045606925.1 Acutalibacteraceae bacterium
GGCGATTCACGAATCGCCCGTGTTTCTTTATTATCAGCAATCAATATCAATAAATGAATATGATTCGGCATAATAACATAACTTTCTATTGTTGCATTAAGATGCTTAGGAATCTGCTTTATGGCTTTTTCTGCAATCTCACCATAGTCTGTTAATTTGGTTTCGGGCGATTCGTGAATCGCCCCTACAATACGAGATAATATATTTTTTCGCTCATAGGTACATATCGTTATAAAATATGCACCCTGTGAACTGTAATCAAAATTTTGCAGTCTTAACCGTTTTCTTTTCGGCAATTCATTTTCCAAAAGTATCACCCTTATTATTATACCACAAAGTCGGCGGTGGAACAATTCCACTGCCGACTTTTGCAAATACGCTTACAAAAAGTATTCAATCAGTTCGCTTTTTCTATTATCAGCGCCATAACGGTTATATCGTCCTCGTGATTATCTTGACGGCGGCGCTTTGCTGAAAGAGATATTTTTTCGCTTAACTCCTGTGCCGAGCCGCCCTCCCAATTTTCAAGCTCAGCGCATATCCAATCGGTGCCGTCAGTAGTTGCACCATCCGACATAAGAAGCAGTATATCCCCCGGGCGAAGCCGTATCGTTGCTTTATCAAAGGATATATCCCTTAAAATACCTGCGGGTAAGGATGTGCTTTGCGCTTTGCCTGTTCTACCGCTTCGGCGCACCAGCGTTGGCGCGGCACCCGCTTTTAGCAAATCGCATCTGCCCGTATGCAAATCTACTGCGGCAATATCCACCGTAGCGGTTGACTCATCAGTAGATTTAAAAATCATAGAAGAATTTAAAATGCTGAGTGAACAATCATACCCAAATCCCGCCTTTATCATCCTTCCTATAAGACCTGCCGCCATAGCAGAGTCTACCGCCGCCCTGCCGCCTGTACCCATTCCGTCACTTAATATCATAACAAATCTTCCCTTGCCATCGGGAAAATACCTATAGGCATCTCCGCACATAGTATGCGGTGAAGAAGTTATTTGATTAACGCCTATATCGGCCTTTAAAGTACATTTTTCTATTATATTTATTATTGTTTGAGTGCCGAATGTAGATACGCACGGCGCATCAAAATCACGCGATGCCGCAAGGGATGCCTGTCGCATTATTTGCATACGGTTTATTACGGTATCGTTGCTGTTTTTTATTCGTATTTCAACACTCATCCTGCCGTATTTATCTATTTTACAACAACATCCATCTGCGGCAACATCGATATTTTTAAGTGCCGACAAAATATTTTCGGCGGCTATATTATCAAAAATCTCACCCGCCTCAATCTCAGATACCATATCTTGAAGCAACCTTGAAATTCCGCAAAACTGGTCGGCAATAACGCTTCTTACCTCATCAATTCTTGACTCGGCGGCAATGCGCGAAGCATAGGACGTATAGTGATACCTTACCGCCTCGGCAACTGTTTTTACTCGGTTGCAACGACCTTTAAATTCTTCGGGCAATGACGCTACTATATCTACGCTGCCTTGTTTTATGGCCTTTGTTATATCAATAACTGCCGACACCGTATCGTTACGGCGGCTTTCCCAACAATGCATACGCATAGCGCAACCGCGACAGGCGGTTTCTTCAACGCCGTCAAACACATCCGAAAAATCGGGCGCGTTGATTTTTGCAAGTTCACCCGCCACCTGTTCTACCGTATCGGATACATCGGTCAGCGCGTTTGCGGCAAAGCCAAGGCGCATTGTTACCGATTTTTTTAATCCCTCGGGTGGCTCGGTGTTTGGTATGGGCGCTAAAAATGCCGTTATTTTAACGCCTGTTGTTTTTGGAACAAAAATGAAAATTAACGATGCCGCTACCGTTTCTATCAGATATACCGCCATATTTTCTTCGGCAACAAGTGCCGAACACGCGAAAACGGCTATGGCGTGTGATATTAAAACTGCATATTTACCGAGTGAAGAAAAAACACCCGATATAAGCGCTGCAAACGCTACCATAACCGCCGAGTGAGTATCGCCGCCCGATAAAAGTATTATGGCGGCATAGGTTATACCCAAAACGCTTGAAGCGAGTACTCCCGCAAAACGCGCGAGAATAAGGATTGCGGCAAATGCTACAATTCTACCGAAAGAAACTGCACCGAAAGTAACACCCGAAAAAGCCGACAACAATATACCGAGAGATATTAAAACTGCCCCTATTTCCTCCCCCGACACTCCAAAAGAATCACGGGTTATAACCGATATTGCACGGTTTATAAAATATGCACCCGCCGCAGCAATTAATGCCTCGGCAAATGCCAGAACTATTTCGCCTGTATCGTTTTTTACGGTAACTAGCCCTGTTGATAGGGCGACTAACGCCACCGTCAGCGCCGAAAAAATCGGCTTATGGGCGCCCTTAAAAGTGCCCGATGCCAAAAGCCGAATCGCCGCAACTCCAAAGACCGACACAAGATACCTGAAAAACGAGAGCTCGGTTGGTGAAAAAAGGTAACCGAGAGCCGTGCCGAAAGCCGAAACTATTATGTAAGGGTTTCCGACACCGCCTACAAAAGAAAGCCCAAACGGCACAAGTCCACCAAACAAATTTGCGCGCGTTGTTAAAAAACCCACAGCGCCAAAAATTATGTGCTTTAAAACCGCCCCCACGATATCCGCAAACGAAGGTGTTGTGGATAATGCCCCAGCAACCGATTGGTTTTTCATTGTTTTCACCGCCTATTTATATTGATAATATTATACATCTTGTCCACCCTTATATTTTGTCAAAAACGCGCCTGTTTTTTTATTATTTTTTGTGTTTTTAGGTGTGTTTTGGTCGGCAAAGGCAAAAGAAAAGACCTGAACGAGTCAGGTCTTTTAAAAATATTAAAATTTTATTATTCGCTAACTTCCTCATCGGCTAAATCAGCAATAAGCACATTAACACGAGTAATGGCATTACCTGTCATATCCTGTAATCTGTCCTTGACATTGGTTTGTACCGCCTCGGCAACCGTTTTAACCTTAAAGCCGGGTTTTACCGAAATATATACGCTAATATCCACAGCGCCGTTTTTACTTGTCACCTTAACCGGTTTAAGCGGTGAATTCCCATTTACAACACCCATAATATCAAGATTGCGGTAAGTCGGATCGTAGCCATGTCGTTCTGTGAGCCAAGGAGTTGAAAATGAAAA
>JAZUSW010000133.1:0-4124 GCA_045606925.1 Acutalibacteraceae bacterium
AATATCTCAGCGCAAGGAAATCAAACTTTAAAAGTCCAAGCTCTGCAACGGTATTCATATCAAACTGGGTTACAGTAATACCGTTGTTTTTTGCAAGGGGAACATGATCTGTAAGACATCTTTCGGTTATGACAACACCGGCTGCGTGAGTGGACGCATGGCGAGGCATACCCTCAAGTGAACGGCTGAGATCGATCAATTTTCTTGTTTCATGTGAAGAAATATACATCTCGTGAAGTTCTTTTGTTTTTAAGGCTTCATCAAGTGTAATATTCAATTCTCTCGGAATAAGCTTTGCTACCGTATCAACCTTGCCATAAGGCATTCCAATAGCTCGTCCTACGTCGCGAATTGCCGCTCTTGGCGCAAGTGTTCCGAAGGTCACGATCTGAGCAACTTTATCATCTCCATACTTTGATTTTACGTATTCTATTACTTCTTCTCGTCTGTTATAGCAAAAATCAATATCAAAGTCGGGCATAGATACGCGTTCAGGGTTTAAAAAACGCTCGAAAAGAAGGTCGTATTTTATGGGGTCTATACCTGTAATTCCTACGCAGTATGCCGCAATACTGGCGGCACCGCTGCCGCGTCCCGGACCTACGGGAATATCGTGGGTTTTAGCGTAGTTTACAAAATCCTGAACTATAAGATAATAGTCCACATATCCCATTTTATTGATAACCCGGAGCTCATATTCAAGGCGGTCAATAATTGCTTTGTCGGGATTGTTTCCGTAATTTTTATAAAGCCCGTCATAGCAAAGATTTCTGAAATATTCATAATGGTCGCGCTCCCCAATGTCAAAATAGGGAAGTTTAATGTTACCAAACTCAAAATCAAAATTGCACATTTGGGCAATTTTTTCGGTGTTATATATTGCCTCGGGCACCGAAGAAAAGATTTTTAACATTTGTTCTTCGCTTTTTAAATAGAATTCTTCGGTTTTAAATTCGAGGGTGTTTTCATCGCTTAACTTTTTGCCTGTTTGTATGCAAAGCAAAACCTTATGCGCCTCACTATCCTCTTTTGTAATGTAGTGAACATCGTTTGTCGCAACAAGCGGAATACCGGTTTCACGAGACAACAAAATAAGTTTTGTATTTACCTGTTTTTGCTCAAAAATGTCGTGGTCTTGCAGTTCAATATAGTAGTTTCCGTCACCAAAAACACGGCGGAACCAAAGCGCAGACTCCTTGGCTTTTGCATATTCGTTTTTCATAATAAGGCGCGGCAGTTCACCTGCAAGACAGGCAGATAGGGCAATAAGACCTTCGCTATGCTGTTCAAGTAGCTCTTTATCAATTCTCGGTTTACTGTAAAACCCTTCGGTGAAACCCGCAGACACAAGTTTTATAAGGTTTTTATAACCCGTCTCGTTTTTGCAAAGCAAAACTAAGTGGTGATATTCGCTATCATAAAATTTTTCTTTATCAAATCGGCGGCGAGGAGCAACATACACTTCGCATCCGATAATGGGCTTTACGCCTTCCTGCTTTGCACATTTATAAAATTCCACTGCGCCGTACATAACACCGTGGTCGGTTAAAGCCACAGCGGTTTGACCCTGCTTTTTTGCAGCACAAATCAAGTCTTTAATACGGCAGTTGCCATCCAAAAGACTGTACTGTGTATGAACATGTAAATGCACAAAGCCCATTTAATTCACTTCCTGTTTTTAAAAGTATCGGCGGTTTCAACTATTTTTTTTAGCCGATGGTTAAGTCCCGATTTTGTGATTGATACACTGCAAAGGCGGCTGAGTTCTGTAAGCGATGCCTCAGGATTTGCCATACGAAGCAGTGCGATTTCTTTTAAATCATCGCTTAAAATATCAAATTTTTCGTTATCAATTAAGTATTTAATAGCGGTGCGTTGTGTTATAGATGCTTCGATAGTTTTTGAAGTGTTGGAATCATCGACATTGTTTTTCCGATTTATATTATTTCTAACACCCTTTATTATTTTGTGGTCAATAATTTGCAGAGTGATATTACCAAGCCCTAAAACTGTTACGAGGTCTTCTATTTGTTCGCTGTTTTTATAGTATAAAATATCGTTTCCGGAACGGCTTGTCCTTTTTGGAGGAATGCCGCGGGAATTTAAAATTTCTTCCAAAAAATCGGCAAACAGTGGACTTTTAACACGAAACTCCAAACGATATTCTTTTTCGGGGTCGGCAATCTGCCCACACGAAAGAAACGCACCACGCAAAAACGCGTCACGGCAACATTCTTTTTTAAGCAGCATTTTATTGATAAAATTATCCCCCGTGATGCCCAGTTTTAAAAGTATAAAAGAAATTATTTCACGGTCGGAAAGTTCGGCCTTGAACATAGGTCTTTTACCGTTTGAAGATGAAAGTATGCAGTTTACAGAAAAACACTTTTTGAGAAGATAATCAAAGTTTTTTTGCACTGCTTCATTGTCGGTAAGTATGGAAATTTTATCGTATTTAAAAAAATGCCCAAAAAGCATCATACCGTAGCAAACTGCACGGCGGCAACATTCGGGCATTTTAATATCACAAATTTGTTTTTTAAAATCATACGAAAAAGACATTTAGTTTTCCTCTTGTCCTAAATATATTACTTCGCGTTCGAGCATTATACCGTTATTCTTTAAAACGGTGTCCTGAATATGTTTAATTAAAAGCTTTATATCCTTGCTTGTAGCACAGGATTTATTTATAACAAATCCCGCGTGTTTTTCACTGACCATAGCGCCGCCGATTGAAAAACCTTTAAGGCCGTTCTCTTCTATAAGAGCGCCTGCAAAATATCCTTTCGGGCGTTTAAAAGTACTGCCCGCACTCGGAAATTCAAGAGGTTGTTTGGATTTTCTGCGCTCTAAAAAATCGCTCATACGCGCCTTTATGTTTTCCTTATTGTCAGGTATCAGTTTAAATTTGGCGGATAGTATAATATCTCCATTGGTTTTAAAGACGGATGTGCGGTAAGAAAGGGCTAAATCATCGGCGTGAATTTCTTTGATTTCGCCGTTTACCAAAGCGGTCGCTGATAATATAACATCCTTGATTTCTCCGCCGTAAGCACCTGCATTCATAAATACCGCACCGCCCACACTGCCCGGTATACCGTATGCAAATTCAAGCCCTGAAAGTCCGTTTTCGGCGGCAGCAAGGCAAAGGGCGGTAAGTGACATACCCGCATTACAACAAATGGTATTATCGGATAAAATTTTAATTTCGGGCGTTTCGGAAAGTTTTAAAACAATACCTTCAATGCCATTATCGGATACAAGTACATTAGACCCCTTGCCAAGTACGGTAAGGGGGATTTTGTTTTGTTTGCAAAAGGTATAAACCGCCTTGATATGTTCTGTGTTTCTGGCGGTCACCAAAAATGCAGCATTGCCGCCAACCTTAAAGGAGGTGTGGCGGCTCATTGGTTCATTTTGTAAAAAAGGAATGTTGTTTTGGCTCAAAAATGAGCAAATAAGTTGGGTGTTCATTAAAGCCCTCTTTTATTTATATAAATTACAAAGGAATGCGGCACCGATAATACCCGCATCGTTGCCTAGCGTTGCAGCTTTAATTTCTGTTTTTTCGGCACCGGCAAAGCACTTGTCGGCAGCATATTTTTTAATCGGATTAAGCAGTGTTTCGCCTTCTTTTGAGATACCGCCGCCTATACAAAGAACTTCGGGTTGGAAAATATTTATCATATTAAGTACACCAACCGCAACATATTCGATATATTGGTTAACAACATCAGTACCCGCTTTGTCGCCCTTTCTCATAGCATCAAAAGCGGTGATACCGTTAACATTTTCAAGTGTTTTTGCAATATCCCACATAACACTTTCTTTGTTGCGAATCATAGCGAATTTTGTTTGGCGGATAAGCGCTGATGCCGAAGCATATGCCTCCCAACAACCATTTATACCGCATGAGCATTTTTCACCGTCCACGACAATCACGGTGTGACCGATTTCTCCACCTGCGTGTTGTGCGCCCGAGTAAATTTTGCCGTCAATATTTATACCGCGGCCTACACCTGTACCTACACGTACGGCAGCAAAATGCTTTTTGCCTTTACCTGCACCTCCGAGTAATTCGCCGTATGAGGCCGCATATGCATCATTTTCGATATAAAAATCAT
>JAZUSW010000134.1:0-2265 GCA_045606925.1 Acutalibacteraceae bacterium
GCCAAATCGCTGATTTCCGGCTCACGAGCCGCATTATGTATTACTGTTGTGCCTTTTGATAAAGCCGCCGCCAAAATGATGTTTTCGGTAGCACCAACGCTCGGGAACGATAAATTGATTTCAGCACCTTTGATTTTATCATTAACACTGCATTTAAGAAAACCGTGGTCTTCCTCAACATTTATGCCAAGCATTTTAAGTGAAGAAATATGTAAATCAATAGGTCTTGGACCTAATTCGCACCCACCCGGGCTACTTACGACAGCGCTTTTTGTACGCCCGATTATAGCGCCTAAAAACACAATGGAAGAACGCATTTCCCGCATAAGAGTTTCGGGTATCTCGTTACCGCTTACATTCAGGGCATCGACCGTTACCGTATCACCGTCTCTAAAACAAATACAACCTAAATTTTCGAGTATTCTTATCGAGACATCAACATCCGATAATCGTGGGCAATTATGTATAACACTGACACCGCGACACAAAAGCGTTGCCGCAAGAATAGGCAAAGCGCTGTTTTTTGCACCGTGGATTTTTATCTCGCCGTTTAATCTGTTTCCACCGTTTATATAAATTTTGGACATATTCACACCCCAAAATAAAATGAATACTACAATTCATCTTATGTTGAGTGTAAAAAAATGTTATTTTAATTTTGAATTATAAAGGTTCATTATTTGTAAATAAATTCTTTCGTTAGCATCAGCTATCGCATTATCCTTAGCACTTTGCGCCATATTTTTTATAGTAGCATTATCGTGACTAAGTGATTTAACTGTTTCGATAAGTTTATCGCCTGTGAGATTTTTTTCTTCAATAACCTCGGCTGCTCCAATTTTTTTAAGGGTCATCGCATTATGATATTGGTGATTCTCGGCAACATAGGGAGATGGAATTAGTATTGCCGCCTTTCCGCACACCTGTATTTCGCTGAGTGTAATCGCACCTGCTCTGCCAATTACCAAATCGGCAGCCGCCATACATACATCCATATCATATATATATTCTTTAACTGTGATTTGGTCGTTAAGCTTTATATTGCGTAAATTCTCACACATGGTTTCATATCCCATTTTGCCTGTAGCGTGGATATGATAAAATTCACCGGTTTCATTATGCCATTTAATTAGCTCGGTAACCGCCTCATTAATAGGTCTGGCGCCCAAACTACCGCCAAACGACAAAATTAGCGGTTTATCACCGATACCGAGTTGTTTTCTTGCAGTTTCCTTATCAACCTGAGTTAATGCTTGGCGAACGGGATTACCCGTTACAACCGGTTTTTTATTTAGTTTTAAATGTTTTTCGGCTTCACTAAAAGCCAACATAACACAATCAGCATCGGTTGCCAACATCTTTGTTGTAATACCGGGGAAAGCATTTTGCTCGTGAATCGCCGTTTTAATGCCAAGCTTTTGCGCTTGTTTCAAAACAGGACCGCTTACATAACCGCCCGTTCCGACAACGACATCGGGTTTTAATTTTTTAAGCAAACCTCTTGCCTTTACCGATGCGGTCACCGCCTTGCCAACAGCCGAAATATTTTTGATTATATTTTTGGGTGTCAACTTTCTTTGAAAACCCGCAACATCAATTGTATAAAAATCATAACCTGCGGCGGGTACAAGCTTTGCTTCAAGTTTTTTTGCGGTACCGATATAACTTATTTTAGCATCAGGATGTTTTTCTTTAATATAACCCGCAACAGCCAAAGCAGGATTTATATGACCTGCTGTGCCACCGCCCGCAAAAAGAATATGCATAATTTGCGCCCCCTATAATTTTTTAAGGTTTGATTTTCTTGAAATCGATAACACCATACCCATTTGTGTTAAAAGCAAAACCAACGAAGTTCCGCCGTAACTGAAAAACGGTAGACTGATACCGGTATTTGGTATTGTGTTTGTAACAACGAAAATGTTTAATACGGCTTGTAAACCTATTTGAAAAGTAAGTCCCACCGCCATTAAACAACCGAATTTATCATTTGCTTTTAGTGCTATTGTAAAGCCGCGCCAAACAAGTGCACAAAACAATATTATAATTATTATGGCTCCGATTAGTCCGAGTTCCTCACATACTATCGAAAAGATAAAGTCATTATGCGGTTCGGGTACCCATAAAAACTTTTGTCTTGACTGACCAAGTCCCCTACCCATGATTCCGCCTGAACCAATAGCGAGAAGTGACTGTATTGTTTGATATCCCTTTCCGGTAGCATCAGCCCACGGGTCCAACCAATACTGGATACGCGAACTACTG
>JAZUSW010000135.1:0-4994 GCA_045606925.1 Acutalibacteraceae bacterium
TCGCACTGCCAGATATTAAGAGGTGTACCCCAATATCTGTTACGGGAAATACCCCAGTCCTGAACATTTTCGAGCCAGTCGCCAAATCTGCCCTTGCCGATACTCTCGGGTATCCAGTTAATTGTGTTGTTATTTCTAATCAAATCTTCCTTTACGGCGGTCATCTTGATAAACCAAGACTCTCTCGCATAGTAGATAAGCGGAGTATCACAACGCCAACAGAACGGATAATCGTGTTCAAATTTAGGTGCATCGAAGAGAAGACCCTCTTTGTCAAGGTCAACAAGCACCAACGGGTCGGCATCCTTAACAAACTTGCCAAAGTATGCTGTTTCTTTTGTCATTTCACCCTTGCCGTCAACAAACTGAACGAAGGGTAAATCGTATTTTCTGCCAACATTGGCATCATCCTCACCAAATGCGGGAGCAATATGAACGATACCTGTACCGTCACTCATAGTAACATAATTATCACAGGTTACAAAATGACCTTTTTTGTTTTGCTTGGCGGCTTCTTCACCTGCACAAGCAAAAAGCGGTACATATTCTTTATATTCTAAGTCGGTTCCCTTATAAGACTCTAAAATCTCATATGCAGGAGTTTCCTCACTACCCAATTTGCCAAGCACCTTATCAAGCAATGCCTCGGCCATATAGTAGGTATAACCGTCAGCCGCCTTTACCTTGCAATAGGTTTCACTCGGGTTTACGCAAAGCGCCACATTAGAAGGTAAAGTCCAGGGGGTAGTTGTCCAGGCAAGGAAGTAAGCATCCTCGTTTACAACCTTAAAGCGAACAACGGCACTGCGCTCCTTGACATTTTTATACCCTTGTGCTACCTCGTGTGAAGACAGCGGAGTTCCGCAACGGGGACAATAAGGCACAATTTTAAAGCCCTTATAAAGAAGTTTTTTCTCAAATATCTGCTTTAATGCCCACCACTCCGACTCAATAAAATCGTTATGATAGGTAACATAGGGGTTTTCCATATCAGCCCAAAAGCCAACGGTGTGCGAAAAATCTTCCCACATCCCCTTATATTTCCAAACGCTTTCTTTACAGTGGCCAATAAACGGCTCTAAACCATACTGTTCAATTTGCTCTTTGCCGTCAAGTCCCAAAAGTTTTTCAACCTCAAGCTCAACAGGAAGCCCGTGTGTATCCCAACCGGCTTTTCTCGGTACCATACAACCCTTCATTGTGCGGTAACGCGGAATCATATCCTTGATAACGCGTGTCAGCACATGGCCTATATGCGGCTTACCGTTAGCGGTAGGCGGACCGTCATAAAACACATACGGAGTACCGTCCTTGCGTTCTTCAATACTCTTTTCGAAAATTTTGTTATCAACCCAAAATTTACCGATTTTTTTCTCCTCTTCAACAAAATTAACATTAGGTGAGATATTGTTATACATATACAACCTCCTAAAAAAATACGGACCCCCGTCCATAACAGGACGAAAGCCCACTTTCGTTAACCACCCATTACGGCAGACTGACATCTGCGGTTCTTTTAACGGTGAACAGCCGATACCGCCTACTTTATTCAGCGGATGACTCAGAAGTGATTTTCGCACAAGGTTTCCATATCGGACTCACACCGCCGCCGACTCGCTAAAAAGGAAAATCCCCGACTACTCTCTCCGTCACAGTCTTTATATATAATACTTAGTAATATTAACACACTTTTAAAGCAAATGCAACCATAATTTAATAAGACAATCTTTTTATATCATATAATTATCTTGAAAGAAGGGATTTTCTTGTTTTGGGAACTGATTTGTAAAATAGCATCGCATCTTTTTTATCTGGCACTGCATGTAGCGCCATCGGGCTCATTTCCGCCCGCGCTCAAAAAAAAGGAGGAAGCCGAGCTAATCCGCCGTATGTCAAACGGCGACACGGCAGCAAAAGATAAGCTTATTGAACACAATTTGCGCCTTGTAGCCCATATCGTAAAAAAATACTACGGCACAGGCGTTGACACCGAGGACCTGATATCCATCGGCACAATAGGACTAATAAAGGGCATCTCAACCTTTAAAAGTGATAAAAGCATACACCTTGCGACCTATGCCGCGCGATGTATTGATAATGAAATTTTAATGTATTTCCGCGCCTTAAAAAAATCGAGTCAGGATGTTTATATTTCCGACCCCATCGATACCGATAAAGACGGCAACACGCTAACGCTTATCGACATAATTGCCGATGAGACCGATATAACCGAAGTACTTGATACTAAACTAAAACTGCAAAAATTAAAGCTCATAATAAACGATGCATTGGACACAAGAGAAAAAACCGTTATTTGCTACCGTTACGGTATTGGCGGCTGTAAGGAACTGACCCAATATGAAATTGCGAAAAAATTGGGCATTTCACGCTCATATGTATCTCGAATTGAAAAGGCGGCACTAATGAAACTGCGCCAACTTTTTTAGAAAAAACTTGCATTTTAAATAATAATATGTTAATATATCTCTTGTATAAATGCAGTGATGAAGAAAAGTAGGTTTTAATTTTTCTTTCAGAGAGAATGCACCGTGGCTGAAAGTGTGTTTATGTAAAAGTTTTTACCGAAGTTCCCTTCTGAGCATTGGCGTTGAAAGGTGTTACCACACCTTAGTAGGTGCCAACGGTTGACTCCGTTACCGGTCAAAAGAGTGTTTGCTCTTAGAGTAAAAAATGTGGGTGGTACCACGGAGTTTTGATTTTTAACTTCGTCCCTGTTATACAGGGATGGAGTTTATTTTTTTGGAGGAAGAATATGAAACAAAGATTGGAAGAAATCAAATTATCGGCGGTAGATGCGGTTAAAAACAGTTCTACCCTGCCCGAAATTGAAGAAATCAGGGTTAAATATTTAGGTAAAAAAGGCGAACTTACCGCAATTTTAAAACAAATGGGCAGCTTGTCCCCCGAAGAACGCCCAATTATGGGTCAACTCGTAAACAAAGCCAAGGCAGAGGTTGAAGTGCTTATAACCGACAAAACCGAAGAACTTAAAAATGCGGCAACTCTCCAAAAATTAAAGGATGAGACCATAGATATCACTATGCCTGCAAAAAAAGGCAATGTGGGTCATTTGCATCCCTTAAATTCGGTGCTTAACAATATGATTGACATTTTTCAGTCTATGGGATTTGATATTGTTGACGGACCCGAGGTGGAAACCGAGCACTATTGCTTTGAGGCGTTAAATGTTCCTGCCGACCATCCCGCCAGAGATATGCAGGATACATTTTATCTGGCTGAAAATTTGCTGCTTCGCACACAAACTTCAGCCGCACAAATTCGTGTTATGGAAAACCGCAAACCACCCATACGCATTATTTGTCCGGGCCGCGTTTTCCGTGCTGATGAAGTAGATGCTACGCACTCCCCCGTTTTCCATCAAATTGAGGGTCTTGTTGTAGATAAGGGCGTTACAATGTGCGATTTAAAGGGCGTACTCGAACAGTTTGCCCACGAAATTTACGGCAAGGATACTGCCGTTAAATTCCGCCCATCCTTCTTCCCGTTTACAGAGCCGAGCGTTGAGGTTGATGTAACCTGTTCGGAATGCGGCGGTAAAGGTTGCCGTGTTTGTAAGGGCAGCGGTTGGATTGAAATACTCGGTGCCGGTATGGTGCACCCAAATGTTCTTCGTAACTGCGGTATTGACCCTGAGGAATATTCGGGCTTTGCTTTTGGTATCGGTCTTGACCGCCTTACCACCACAAGCCATAAAATAAGCGATATCCGTTTGTTATTTGAAAACGACAAGCGTTTCTTAGAACAGTTTTAAGGAGGGGTAAACGATGAAAATTTCACTTAACGCATTAAAGTATTATGTTGATATAAACGTGTCGGTTGAAGAACTTTGCGATAAAATGATTATGGCAGGTTTTGAGGTTGAATCGATTGAAAACACGGGTGATAAAATCCGCAATGTTGTTGTAGCGCGTATTGAATCACTTGCCCCCCACGAAAACAGCGACCATTTGCAAATTTGCCAAATGAATGTAGGCAAGGATGAATTGGTTCAAATTGTAACGGGAGCACAAAATATAAAGGTTGGCGATTTAGTGCCCGCCGCACTCCACGACAGTTATTTGCCTAACGGTATGAACATCAAAGCCGGCAAACTGCGCGGTGTTGATTCCTTTGGTATGCTTTGTTCAGGTGAAGAGCTTTGTCTTACCGAAGCCGACTATGAGGGCGCCGGCGTTTACGGTATCTTAATTCTCAAAAACGATTTAACAGTCGGTACCGATATGCGCGATGTACTCGGTCTTAACGATTATATTATCGATTTTAAGATTACTGCAAACCGCCCTGACTGTAACTGCTTCTTAGGCGTTGCCAAGGAAATTTCTGTTGTACTCGGCACAAAATACAACCCGCCCGTACCCACCTATAAGACTGTTGGCGGAGATATAAACGATTACATCAAAATAGATGTTGAAAACTATGATTTATGCCCACGGTATGTAGGCCGCGTAGTTAAAAACCTGCGCATAAAAGAGTCTCCCGACTGGATGAAAAAAGCCATCACAGCATCGGGTATGCGCCCAATAAACAACATTGTTGATATTACTAACTTCGTTATGCTTGAAACGGGACAACCCATGCACGCCTTTAACTATAATGAGCTTCGCGGTAAGCACGTTATTGTCAGAAACGCCAAGGAAAACGAAAAAATCACCACACTTGACGGTAAAGAGTATGATTTAAACCCCGATATGCTCGTAATTGCCGATGGCGAAGTGCCCTCCTGCCTTGCGGGTATTATGGGTGGCCTTGAAAGTGAAATTACCGAAACCACTACCGATTTATTCTTGGAATCGGCAAAATTCCGCCGCGACAACATACGACACACTGGCCGTACACTCGGTATTCGCACCGAATCAAGCGGTCGCTTTGAGAAAGGCATTGATATTGTAAACACTCACTATGCTATGGAACGCGCTTTGCAGCTTATAGATTTACTTGATGCGGGTGATATT
>JAZUSW010000136.1:0-13305 GCA_045606925.1 Acutalibacteraceae bacterium
AAAAAACGGCGGCAAAAATAAACCCAAAAATAGCCGTAACCGTAATGATTCTTTCTACCGCGCGTTTAACCGTGCCGATATGCCCTTTTGCTGTGGATTCTGATATTTCGGGAATCAGCAGTGTTGAAAGTGCGTTAAGCAGTGATGAAGGGAAAAATAAAATTGGCAGCGCCATGCCCTTTATCATACCGAAAAAAGAAAGGGCATCGGAGTGCGTGGCACCGGCAAGTACGAGTCGCGCAGGGACAAGGGAGCTTTCAGCAATACGAAGAATCGAATTTATGTATTTTCCGCCGGTTATGGGTAAGGAAATGCGGACGAGTTTTTTTGTTATTGAAAAGGGTGGCGAACAACGGGTGGAAGAAAGGTCGATTTTTTCAACATCGCGGCGGTAATAAAGGTAGAGATAAAGGCAGGAGCAAAATTCCGCGATAATATCTCCAACCAACACGGCAGCACAGGCATATTCTATATTTATTGTGACAAAATGTTTCACGAGAAACATTACTGAAAGAATACGGACGGATTGTTCGATTATTTGTGAGAGAGACGGAGGTATGCTTTTGCGGCGCGCAAGAAAATACCCTTTAATGCATGAGGATATCCCCATAAACAACAGACTGAAAGAAAGGGTCTTAACCGGCAAAACGGCGCGGAGGTCGGCAATTATATAGGTTGCGATAAATTCGGCGCCAAAAAAAATCAGTATAAGAGAAACGGCTGCCGCAGCGGAAATAAGGAAAAAAGCATACCGCATTATTTTTTTAACCGACCGCGCGGTGCCTATGCTCATTTCATCGGCCACAAGGCGTGTTACGGCGGTATAAATGCCACTTGTTGCAAAGGTGGCGGCAAGCATATAAAAAGAAAATATAATTTGGTAAAGCCCTATACCTTCACTGCCGATTTTGGCTGAGAGCCAAATTCTAAAAATAACGCCGAACAACCGAAGCAAAAGGGAGGTGGCGGTTAAAATCAAGGCATTTTTTATAAAAAGAACTTTTTTCATCGTTACTCCATTTAAGAATTGAAAATTTTTTGAAAAAGTAGTAGAATAAAATATATATATTAAAAAAGAAGGTGCAATATGCCAAGTCCGTTAGCAGACCGTGTACGCCCATTGAAAATTGATGATGTGTGTGGTCAAAAGCATTTATTGGGCGAAGGAAAGGTCCTACGCCGCATAATCGATTCGGGAAATATTCCAAACCTGATTTTTTATGGTCCATCGGGAGTGGGTAAAACCACCGTGGCAAATATTATTGCAGCAAAGTGCGGCAAAAAACTTTACCATCTAAATGCAACAACTGCATCTACTGCCGATATAAAGGCGATTATTGATAGTTTGGATACTATTGAAGCGGTTGGTGGCGTAATGCTGTATCTTGATGAAATACAGTATTTTAACAAGAAACAGCAACAAATATTATTGCAGTATATAGAAAATGGCGACATTACGCTTATTGCATCAACCACCGAAAACCCGTATTTTTATGTATATAATGCGATTTTAAGTCGTTCTTCGGTCTTTGAGTTTAAAACCGTTGACCCAAATGATGTTGTGTCTGCAATATTTAGGGCTAAAGAAATTCTCGAAAAAGAAAATGGTATATCTATTACCCTCTCCGAAAACGCCGCACTTAAAATTGCACGAGCGGGTGCAGGAGATGTGCGCCGTTGCTTAAATATGCTGGATTTGTGTTTTATAACTCAAAATACGGCGGAAAAAGTGGTCATTAACGAGCAGACAATAGAAGAAATCTTGCAACATAATGCCGTAAGATATGACCGCGAAGGCGATGAACACTATGATATTATTTCGGCATATCAAAAAGCAATGCGCGGCAGTGACCCCGATGCCGCAATATATTATTTAGGACGCTTGCTTGCGGCGGGTGACCTGCAAAGTGCTTGCAGAAGACTGTTGGTGTGTGCTAATGAAGATGTAGGCCTTGCGTATCCCCAGATAATACCCATTGTTCAGGCGGCGGTAGATACCGCATTACAGGTCGGCTTGCCGGAGGCGAGATTACCTTTGGCAAATGCGGTGATTTTAACGGCTATAAGTCCAAAATCAAACTCGGCTCACGATGCGATAATTGCTGCTATGGCCGATATAGAAAACGGTCTTACAGGTGACATCCCGAGACATTTGCAAAACAAGCATTTTGACGGCGAAGATGCCGAAATAAAAGGGCAACACTATCTTTATCCGCATAATTATAAAAATCATTACATTAATCAACAGTATTTACCCGATAAATTATCAGGAAGAAAATATTACAAGTTCGGCGATAATTCAAGCGAACAAAAATTTAAAGAGTACTGGGAAAAAATCAAAAAGTAAAATGTTTCACGTGAAACAAAACCGCCATGCAATTGGCGGTTTTTTGTTTAAAAATGTATAAATAAAATAAAGTATGGAAAAATAGCAATGAGGTGAAGAAATGACTATTTTGCTACATTGTTTATACGCTTTTGCGGTTGGCGGCGCCTTGTGTGCCTTTGGTCAATTACTTATTGATTATACAAAACTTACACCGGCAAGGATTTTAGTGGGATATGTCGTTGCCGGAGTTATACTATCGGGTATTGGAATCTATGAAGCGCTTGTTAAGTTCGCCGATGCCGGAGCAACTGTGCCGCTAACCGGTTTTGGTTACGCTTTGGCAAAGGGCGTAGAAAAAGCGGTAGCACAATACGGGCTTGTAGGAGTCTTGTGCGGAGGGTTGACTGCCACGGCGGCGGGAATAACCGCGGCAATAACATTTGGGCTTATAGCAGGAGCTTTTTTTAAAAGCGGAGACAAAACATAATGTTTCACGTGAAACAAACCGCAAATGCGAAATGCGGTTTGTTTTATTTTGCACTTTTTCTTGTGCAAATTTTAAATATGTGGTATAATTAATAAGAAGATTTTATCACGGATGGTGAAAAAATGGGGAAAATAGTTTCTATTGTTAACCAAAAAGGCGGCGTGGGCAAGACAACAACTGCGGTTAATCTTGCAGCAGGGCTTGGCAATATAGGGAAAAAAGTATTACTGGTCGATGCGGATCCACAAGGTAACTCAACCAGCGGTTTTGGAATAAACAAAAAAGAGGTCATATTTTCTTCGTACGACCTATTAATAGGAAGCCAGAAGGCAGAAGTTGTTACGGCTGAGACTACATATAAAAACGTAAGTGTTGCTCCGGCGAGTATGGATCTGGCGGGAGCCGAGGTTGAGCTTATATCTATAGAACAACGCGAACAGCAGCTCAAAAGGGCTCTTGCATTGGTTAGGGAAAAGTATGATTATATACTTATTGACTGTCCGCCATCGTTAGGGCTTATAACTATAAACGCGCTGACTGCTTGCGACACTGTGTTGGTGCCGCTTCAATGTGAATATTACGCTATGGAAGGACTTTCGCAGTTGATGGCTAGTATACGGCAAATCAAGCGATTGTACAATCCCGAATTGGAATTGGAGGGCGTGCTGCTAACCATGTATGATGCGCGGCTTAACTTGACGCATCAAGTTGTCGAGGAGTTAAAGAAATTTTTTGCAAGTAAGCTATATAAAACAACAATACCGCGTGCGGTTCGACTATCCGAAGCGCCCAGTTACGGAATGCCGATACAGTATTATGACAAGCGCTCAAAAGGTGCTAAAGCGTATGATGAATTGGCGCATGAGTTTGTAAAGAGAAATAGGGGGTAAAAACTATGGCTACTAAAAAAGGCGGTCTCGGAAAGGGACTAGATGCACTTTTCGGCGAGAATTCGACCGACCAGAACAAATTAATAGAGGTAAAACTTATCGACATAGAACCCAATAAGGACCAACCGCGTAAAAGCTTTAATCCGGAGGCAATCGCTGAACTTGCTGACAGTATACGCGAACACGGGCTTTTGCAACCAATTATTGTAAAACCGCTAACCAATGGAACCTACCGCATAATTGCGGGTGAGCGCCGTTGGCGTGCGAGCAGAATAGCGGGTTTGGAAACAGTGCCGGTTATCATTAAAGATTTTGGTGACCAGCAAATTATGGAAGTAGCACTAATTGAAAATCTACAGCGCCAGGACTTAAATCCCATTGAAGAGGCGCAGGGTTATCGAATGTTAATGGATGTATACCACCTAACACAAGAAGAAGTATCAAAGAGGGTGGGCAAATCACGCTCAGCTATAGCCAATGCGCTTCGTTTGTTGACGCTCGGTCAAAAAGAAATAGAGCTACTAAAAAATGGGTACATAACGGCAGGTCACGCAAGAGCATTTCTTTCAACCGATGATTTGATGGCTCGTGAGCAAATGATTGAAATGGCGATTAACGGTGCATCGGTGCGTGATTTAGAACGACATATAAATGCGGTAAAAAAAGGAAAAATAAAGACGTTTGAGCAAAATGGCTTTGACGGGAATAATTTTTATACCGAGGTACAGTTAGCATTAACCGAAGCTTTACACCGAAAGGTAAGAATTAATAAACTTGGCGATAATCACGGCGTTATAAGCATCGAATTCTACGGTGATGAGGAACTCAGCGATATAGCGGCGCGTCTCGGCAGAACAAAACATTAAAAACATTAAAAAACCCGTGTGTTTCACGTGAAACACACGGGTTAAATTATATCTGCGAAGGTTGCATTTATAAGGTCTGATAATTTTTTGGGGTTTACTTCAACCTGATATCCTACCTTTCCTGCACTTACGAAAAAGGTTTCCAGGTCGGATGCTGTATGGTGGATGACGGTTTTTAACGGCTTTTTCATACCGACAGGTGAGCAGCCGCCGTGAATATATCCTGTGAGCGGTAATAATTCTTTTTGCTTTATCATCGCAACAGATTTTACATTAACCGCCTTTGCCGCTTTTTTTAAATCGAGAGTTTCGGCTACCGGAACACAAAACACATAATTCACCCCAGTATTTGCTACGGTCACAAGCGTTTTAAAAACTTGCCCTACGGGTTCGTTTAATATGGCCGCAATAGATACACCGTCTACTATATCGGAATTGTAACTATATGATTTATATTCTATTTTCTTTTGGTCAAGTAATCGCATTACATTCGTTTTATTCATAGTTGTTTACATAATAATTATTATGTAAACCCACCCCCTATTCAAACAACAAATTTGCTATATCGCAAAGCTGTTGCATCGTTAATTGTTCGCTTCTTACGGTTTCTTCAATGTTAAGCGCATTAAGAACCGAGCGTATCTTATCTTTTTCAACGCACAAAGAATTAGAAACGGTGTTTACCAGTGTTTTTCTTCGCTGAGCGAAACACGCTTTAACGAATTTAAAGAAACTTTTTTCGTTTTTAAGAGATATTTCGGGAGTTTTGCGAACTTTCAGTTGGATTACTGCCGAATCAACATTAGGCGGCGGCATAAAAGAATTACGGTCAACGCCAAACAGTATTTGGCTTTCGGCGTAATAATTTACCGCGACTGTTACTGCGCCCGATTCTCGCGAGCCGACTTCGGCGCATATGCGCTCGGCGGCTTCTTTTTGAACCATTACGGTTATTGTATCTATTGCAAGGCGGCTTTCCAGTAACATCATAATGATGGGAGAGGTTATATAATAGGGGAGATTTGCGCAAACACAAACTCTGTCGCAATCGGCAAACTCGTTTTCTATTATTTGCTCGAGCGGTAATTTCATTGCATCACCGAAAATAATCTTTATGTTATCAAAATCGGAAAGTGTCTTGGAAAGAATGGGTTTCAAGCGCTCGTCCAGCTCAATGGTGACAACGCGTTTTGCATTTTTTGCAAGTTCGGCCGTTAAAACACCTATCCCTGGACCGATTTCCAAAACGCCGGTATGCTTGTCACAGGCGGCATCTGCCATTGCGGGACAAACATCAGGATTTATAAGAAAATTCTGGCCGAGAGATTTTTTAAATGAAAATCCGCCTTCGCGTAAGATTTTCTCAATTGTTTTAATATCAGCAAGATTCATAGCAAACACCTTTAAAAAGTATATATTTGTATTATACACGAGATAAAAAGCAGTTACAACAAAATTTTAGGTGACAAAGCGGAAATATTATAGTATAATAATTTAAAATATGAAATTTGGATGTGAATTTAATGGATAATAAATGTTTTGATGCGGTAATTGCCGAGATGAAACCTTTGCTCGACGGGCAAGATTTTAAACTTGATGGCGAGGTTTACAAAAATTCCACCAAAGCGGTACAGGTGGTTTTTGATGATGCCGCTAAAATGTTTATCTTAAAAGTTGCCGACATTACCGAAGATGAGATTGGCGAATATGCCGTGCTTTCAAGCTGGCTTTTTGATGATGACCAAACCGCCAAAGATGCCGAGGCGGTGGGCGTAGATTTTGCCGACACTTTGAGAAGTCACTTAGGACTTAAAAAGACGACCCGCAGCACTTCTGCTAATAGCGTGGCTCTCCCAACAGCCGAAAAGGGTGATGCGGTAACCATTACCACGCTTACACAAAAGCTTTTGGCAATTTTCCCTGAATATAAGGAAGAATACAAAGCGAATGTTGCGAAATACGGTAAGTTTTTACATCAGGAGTTCTTTATGAGCAACTTTGTGCCGTCAATAAAGACAATGCTCGATAATAAGGTTGCCAATCGCAAACCGATAAAGAAACTCTTTGATATGTTTTCGGAATTGTATGTTGAGGGTGACGGAGAAACCGTAGACCAAATTGTTGCAATAATTGCGGCAACAGTTTTTGAAAATCCGGAATATTTTGATACCTTCAAAGAAAACACCGAAGAAAGCAAACACTTACAAAAAGCGGTTGAAGATTTAGTTTCTTTTATAAAGAGCAATAAAAAACTTCGTCAAGCGCTGATAAAATAGATGAAAAAAGCAGTTGTCTTTTGTTTGCTCGTTTTTTTGTTTTGTGGATGCGCCAATAAAAAAACAACGCATAAAATAATAGGCAACCCTTCTGCACAGCAGTATACCGAAAAGAATGCGGTGTCGCGCAATCCGTGGGATATGGCGGTGTATGGGGGTAAGCTCTATGTCGGCGCGGGGGACTATGACCAAAACACAGGTCCTGCAAAGGTCAGTGAGTACTCGATTTCCAAGAGAAGTTGGAAATTAAGCGCTTCGTTGCCAGATGAACAGATTTCCCGTTTTAAGCTGATTGACGGTGTTCTTTATGCGCCGGGGATTGACCCCAAAAGCGATTGGTCAACGGGCAATTTGTATTATAATGATACAAAAAAATGGCAAACCTTGTCAAATATACCGGATGCGGTACATTTATTTGATGTAGTAAAATTCGGTGATAAGATTTTTTATGGAATAGGCACAGCAAATGACACTATCGCGCCTGTTAAAGTTTCTTCTGACCAAAAGCAATACACCGATGTTAATTTCTATAAAGGTGAGCAAAAACTGACCGAACAAAACCAATTCGGTTATTTGCGCGCATATGACTTTTTTATACTTAACCGGGAGCTTTACTGTGCAGTGCATCACCCCTTGAAAAACGGACAAAACACGGGTGAATTCGGCAACGGCGGCATATACAGGTACGATGGAACGGCATTTCGTTATCACGCGCCGTATTATTCGGATGCGCTGCAAACAAAATTTGTTGCGTATGTGCCGCTACCAGCAAGTGAAACTTTGGGGAATCAGGTGTATTTAGCGGCGGGATATCTTTATAAAACACAAGATTTTATAAACTATACCGAGATAAAAATGCCCGATGAAAGCACAGTTGTTGATATTTTGCAGGAAAACGGAAAACTGTACATATTAAGTAAATTGCAGTTGTCTGACGGTACATTCAGAACAACGGTCTGGCGGCTTGAAGAACAACCGGTTTTGATATATTCCTTTGATTTCGGTCTCGGTGGTATGAGCTTTGCAAAAGACGGCTCAACATTTTATGTCGGCATAGGAGAAGTAGAAGAGGAAATATACAAAACCAAAAAAGATTTAATAGGCACTGTTATAGAAATCAAAAATGCACAATAAAAAAGAGATAACCGCACGGTTATCTCTTTTTTTATTCTACTCCCCTGTAGTAAAGGCCGCGTGTGTATTCGCCGTCCGGTGTACCACCTTCTTTGTAGGCGTTTATAACGCGCTGTGCCTGTTCTTTTGTTTCGCGTGAAAAATACAGCATTATGAAATCAAAATCCAGTTCGTTCAACCTATCGGCCAACCAAATCGGTCGCGAGTTTAAAATTTCAGAAAATCCCATACGGCATCGAACGGGGAAAGAAATTCCTTTTCGGTCGGTAATATTTTCGTGTCTTGTGCACTTGCTACACGGTTTTACATTATTTATCGGGCAGTTGGCGGTTAACATAAGCGGAATATTTCCGTACGCGATAATTCCTGTATTTTTTGCCGCTTTTTTTGCATCGGCAATATGCATTTCGGGCGAAAGAACAACCTTTTCGGCGCCGTTTTCGGATAGCCAAGATACCGAAAGTCCGTTAAAAGCGTTAAATGAAGAGCCGCATATTATTTTAAAGCCCATTTCTTTTGCTATTTGCATATCGGCAAGTGTGTTTGTCAGCGCATGTGTAAATCCGCTGTTTTTAAATTCTTCAAGGCGGTTTTTAACTGCCGACAGGTTAAAGGTGCGGGGGATATCGGCAACCAAAACGGCACCCTTCGGCAAATCAACGTCTTTAATATTACTTTCAAGCGGCAAAGAAATATAATTTATGCCTGTTATATCATTCGGTATTTGTTCGGCGTTTTCAAACCTTGCGAAAAATTTTCTTTGTGGTGGCGCATTGTCGTGACGGCGAGGTGTCTTTATTTCGCATTCGGTTATATCCTTTGACTGTGAGCGTAACAGGTCCATCTTTTCCACACAATCACGGCGTAAACTGTTGATAACTTTAGCCGCCACCGAAAGCCCATCATCCAGTATTATATCGGCGTTTACAATATAGTAGGGTGTGCTACCGAGTTTAAGTAAATTTTGTAAAATTTGTTCCTTTGTGATGGCTCGGTTAATGGCGGGCTGTGCGGGCGGCTGTGTTGCGGTAACCGTGTTTTTGCCGTCACTCAGCGTCAATACAATATCCTGTTCCGATTTAATAATAATACTTGCAAAAAGCGGAACATTTTTTCTCTCAAAACGGTAAAGTTCATGTATTGCCGCGAACACATCGTTTGCGGCCACAACATCATCGCGTGTTCTTACACCAAACATATCGGGAGATAAAGCGTTTGTATAATATCCATCGGTAAAACCCGAGCGAGAAAAAACGCTTTTAAGGGTAGAAAGCGTCTGTGCATCGGTTTTACCCGTATCCACGGCGCCGCGAAGACAGGAAACTGCGGCGGCGACATACTCTGGGCGCTTCATACGCCCCTCTATTTTAAGTGATGATACGCCGATTTCTGTAAGTTCTTTTACATATTCCACCAAACTTAAATCTTTTAAGCTTAAATCATATCTATCAGATGCGTTTTGGTTAGCAGAAAAGGGAAGTCGGCAGGGTCCCGCGCAAAGACCGCGGTTGCCGCTTCGCCCACCGAGCATAGCGCTTAAAAGGCATTGTCCCGATACACACATACAAAGCGCACCGTGAACAAAAATCTCGGTTTCGATATCATATTCCTTCGCTTTTCGGCAAAATATTTTTATTTGTTCGCGGTTCATTTCTCGCGGCAAAACCACCCTGCAAATCCCTAATTTTTTAAGTAGCGGCAATGCATCTTCCGAAAGGGTTGTCATCTGGGTGGATGCGTGTAGCGGAAGTAACGGAAATTTTTTGTGCAACAAATCTATAAGACCCAAATCGGTGCAAATAATGCCGTCAATACCAAAAATATGTGCACTTTTTGCGGTATTAACAGCATCGTTTATTTCATTATCGGATACAACAATATTAAGGGTTAAGTAAACCTTAACCCCTCTTATATGACAGTATTGAATTGCGTTTTTCAGTTCGTTTTCCCCAAAGTTTTCGGCATTGCGGCGCGCATTAAAATGCTCGGCGCCGAGATATACTGCATCTGCGCCGCTTTTAACGGCGGCTTCAAGCATTTTCATATTGCCTACGGGTGCTAAAACTTCAATTTTTTTATTCATACTAAAAAGGCAAGTCTCCGTTGGAATTATTGCTTGTATTCGTGTCGGTGTTGTTAAGTGAGTTAAACTGCTCAACCTGTCGGCGCAGTATATCGGCATCGAGCTTTGCGCAGGCGGTTTCTTCAAGCAGTTTTTTAATTTCAAGGCGAAGCCGCTCGTTTTCGGCTTCACACTTTTTACACTCATCCATACAGTCAAGCGCGGCAATTATTGCCGACATCGTTGTAGATAAAAAGGGACTGCGTTTTTGTATGGCGTCAATGCGGCGTTCAAGCTCACTACCGAGAGAGCGTATATACGCCTCATCATCTTCGCTTGTAACCGAATATTCTATACCGCCTATTTTCATGCGTATTATGTTTGCCATAAAAACACCTCCATACACCTATTTTATATTAAAACATAAAAAAATAAAAGTCCTTTTTGTAAAAATATATATAATATTGTATATTCTTCAACAAATTGTTATTTTCGGTGTATGAGGACACAATAAGTAGTACTTTACTTTTTTAAAAGTTTGTGTTATAATACCGAAGGTTGTGTATGCAACCCGTTACCCTTTACTGTGCTTTGGGCGTCCGCCGCACAAAAAGCGGAGCACTTATGGCCTATTGCTCGGTTTTGGGATTAAATTTAAAAAGGAGTGAAAACAATGTTAAAGGAACAAAAGCAGCAGGTTATCGCTGATTACGCAGTTCACGAAGGCGACACAGGTTCTCCTGAGGTACAAATCGCTCTTCTCACAACCCGTATCAACGTGCTTAATGCGCACTTAAAGGTTCATGCGAAGGACCACCATTCCCGTCGCGGCCTTATGAAGATGGTTGGTCATAGACGTAACCTTCTCGCATACTTGCAAAAGAACGATATCGAAAGATACCGTGCAATCGTTAAGAAGCTTGGTCTTCGTAAGTAATTATGTGTGTAAGGCGGACCGTTATTACGGTCTGCCTTATTATATTAAAAAAGAGGTTTTTCGTTGTTTAGCGGTAAGTTGATGGTCCGGATATTCGGGGTATGAACTTATTGCTAAACGGAAACACCTCAAAAATCAAGGAGGTAAAAAATATGTTTGAAAACTACAAGGTTTATGAAACCGAACTTGCCGGCAGACCGCTTAAACTTGAAACCGGCAAAATGGCAGGACTTGCCAATGCGGCAGTTTTAGCATCCTACGGTGAAACACAGGTTCTTTGTACCGTAACTGCATCGGCAAAGCCCCGTGAAGGCGTTGATTTCTTTCCGCTTTCTGTTGATTATGAAGAGAAAATGTATGCAGTAGGCCGTTTTCCCGGCTCGTTTACCCGCCGCGAAGGTAAAGCCGCCGATAAGGCAGTTTTGGCAGGTCGCTGTATTGACCGTCCTATCCGTCCGCTTTTCCCGAAGGATATGCGTAACGACTGCTCGGTAGTTGCTACCGTTATGTCGGTTGAGCCCGACTGCTCACCCGAGGTTGCCGCCGCTATCGGTGTATCGACCGCTATCGCTATTTCCGATATTCCGTGGGCCGGTCCTATTTCCAGCGTTAAGGTTGGCTTGGTTGACGGTGAAATTGTTATCAACCCGACACTCGAACAACGCGCTAAAACAACACTCGATTTGACAGTTTCTTCCACAGCCGACCTGGTTGCTATGATTGAGGCAGGCGGTGAAGAGATTCCGGATGATGTAATGTTTGACGCCATTATGAAGGGCCACGAGGTTAATAAGGAAGTTGTTAAATTTATTAACGGAATCGTTGCTGAGATTGGCAAAACAAAATTCGAGTTTGAGTCTGACGACCCCGACCCCGCAATTATGGAGGAAATCGAAGCATTTTGTATTGAAGATGTAAAGAAGGCGCTTGATACTGATGACAAATTAGTTCGCGATGCCGCTTTGCTTCCCATTTACAATGCAGTTCACGAAAAGTTTGATGAGCGTTTTGAAGGCAACGAAGCAAAGCTTGATGAAATTATGTATCTTGTTCAAAAGCACGTTGTACGCGCTTGGCTTAAAGATGAGAAAAAGCGTGTTGACGGTCGCGGTATTGACGAAATCCGTCCGCTCAACGCTGAGGTTGACCTGCTTTCCCGTGTACACGGCTCGGGTATGTTCACCCGTGGACAAACTCAGGTTCTCTCGGTTGCTACTTTGGCATCTGTTTCCGATGCGCAAAAGCTTGACGGACTTGATGAAGAAACCGAGAAGAGATATATCCATCATTATAACTTCCCGTCCTACTCGGTAGGTGAGACCAAGCCGTCACGCGGCCCCGGCAGACGCGAAATCGGTCACGGTGCATTGGCTGAGCGTGCGCTTATTCCCGTTATCCCGAGCGTTGAAGAGTTCCCCTATGCTATCCGCGTAGTAAGTGAAGTGTTATCTTCCAACGGCTCAACCTCCCAGGCATCCATTTGCGGTTCTACATTGGCTCTTATGGCTGCCGGTGTTCCGATTAAAGCCCCCGTTGCAGGTATTTCCTGCGGTCTTATCACAGGGGATGAAGGCGTTTACGGCGACTTTATGACAATGGTAGATATCCAGGGTCTTGAAGACTTCTACGGCGATATGGACTTTAAGGTTGCAGGTACCAAAAAGGGTATCACCGCAATCCAAATGGACTTGAAGGTACACGGTTTAACACCCGAAATCATCAAGGAAGCATTTGCTAAGACCAATAAAGCGCGTAACTACATTTTGGATGAGGTTATGTTACCTGTAATTTCCGAGCCGCGCGCTGAACTTTCAAAATATGCACCCAAGATGCTTACAACCGTTATCAGCCCTGATAAGATTGGCGATGTAATCGGTAAGCAGGGTAAAGTTATTCAATCTATTCAGGAGCAGTGCGAATGTACTATCAATATCGAGGAAGACGGTCACGTTTATGTTTCCGGTCTTGATATTGAAAAGGCAAGACAGGCGGTAAGCATTGTTGAGCTTATTGCTAACGACCCCGAAATCGGTGCTGTATATAGCGGCAAGGTTACAAGACTTATGACCTTTGGTGCATTTGTTGAAATTGCACCCGGTAAAGAGGGATTAGTCCACATTTCAAAACTTGACGTTAAGCGTGTTGAAAAGGTTGAGGACGTTGTAACAGTTGGCGACCAGGTACTTGTAAAGGTAACCGAAATCGACGACCAAGGCAGAATTAATCTTTCCCGTCGCGACGCTTTAGTTGAGGTTAACGGTGCTGTTGTTGAGGAGGGTGCCGATGACGAGCAACCCCGCGACAGAAAGCCCCGTGACAGAAAA
>JAZUSW010000137.1:0-3448 GCA_045606925.1 Acutalibacteraceae bacterium
CACAATTCCAGATCCAAACAACACATTTTGAAAATTTTGTGGTAGGGGCGATCCACGAACCGCCCGCCAAACCCCACGAAATAAAAACGGGCGATTCGTGATTCGCCCCTACGAAATGTGATAAGGAGAAATGAGTATATGAAAGCAACAGGTATTGTGAGAAGAATTGACGACCTTGGTCGTGTTGTTATCCCGAAAGAGATTAGAAGAACTATGCGCATCCGCGAGGGCGACCCGTTGGAGATTTACACCGATGCGGGTGGGCAGGTTATCTTTAAAAAATACTCACCGCTCGGAGAACTGGGCGCTTTTGCGGCGCAGTATTGCGATGCTTTATCGGGTGGTACAACGCTCGGTGTTGCGGTTACCGATTGCGACCGCTTTATCGCATGTGCGGGGATTTCCAAAAAAGAGGTTATCGGTACGCCCGTTATGCCAGAGCTTGATATACTGATGCGTGAGCGCCGAAGCGCCGCTGATGGACTTGAGGAGTTAAAAATTGCCGAGCGTCCGATGGTCGCCGCCGCCCCCATTATATCGGCGGGAGATGTGCTTGGCAGCGTGGTGCTTTTTGGCAGCGAGAGCAACAAAAAAGCCGAAAAAAGCGACATAAATCTTATCACGGTTGCCGCCTCGTTTTTTGGCAAACTTATGGAGGAGTAGGAAAAAGGATTTAGGGGTTTTTAAAAAGTACTTGCATTTTGTATTTATATATGTTATACTTGCAATAGCATAAGAAGTAGGAAAGAAGAGTAGGGCGACCTGCTCTTTACTTTTTGTTTGGGTAAATGTTGCCCGAACCTAAAGAAAGGACTGGTTTTTTGGCAGGAGTAGCAGACAAAATCTTATTACTCATTAAGGACACGGTAGAAGCTCAGAATGTAACGCTTTGGGATGTCCGTTTTGTCAAGGAGGGCGCATCGTATTATCTTCGCGTATTTATTGACAAGGAAGACGGCGTAAACATTGATGACTGTACAGCCGTTTCCCACGCTATTGACCCCGTGATAGACGAGGCCGACCCGATTGACAAATCGTATTATTTAGAGGTTTGTTCTCCCGGGCTTGAGCGTGAACTTATCCGCGCGGAGCATTTCGAGTGGGCAAAGGGCCGCGAGATAAAGGTTAAACTTTATAAAGCTATTGGCGGTTCGAAGGAAATTATTGGTACGCTATTAAGCTTTGACGGTGGAATAAATATCTCTACCGTGAGCGGTGAGATTTATCTTGAAAAGAAGGATTTTTCAACCGCAAAACTTAATGATTTAGATTAATTTACGGAGGTATAACGGAAAATGAATAAGGACATTAAAGAATTTTTTGCAGCACTTAAAATTATGGAAGAGGAAAAGGGCGTTCCGCAAGAGTTTCTTGCAGAAAAAATCGCAAATGCTATTGTTGTAGCACTCCGTAAGGATTATGGCGGGGATGAAAATGTTATTTGCACAATCAACCCTGAAAAAAAGATTTTTAGCGTTGTTGTTCGCAAAGAGATAGTTGATGTTATTGAAAACCCCAACTCACAAATTCTTCGCGATGAGGCGATTGCTATCGACTCCAAGGCGGTTGAAAACGGTTTTGTTGAGATTAAGCTTGACACCAAGCAGTTTGGCAGAATAGTTGCCCAAACCGCAAAACACGTTATCCGTCAGGGTATACGCGAGGCAGAGCGCGGACACACACTTGCCGAGTTCCAGAATCACAACCGCGAATTATTAACGGCGGTTGTTCAGCAAATCGACCCCAAAACAGGAAACGCTACCGTAAAGATTAACAACACCGAAACCATTTTGCCGAAACTCGAGCAGGTTCCGGGTGAAGAGCTTTACGAGGGCGACCACATCAAAGTATATGTTGTTGATGTTAAGGAAACCGAGAGAGGCCCCAAGATTATGATTTCGCGTACACACGCAGGTCTTGTTCGCCGCCTTTTTGAAACTGAGGTTCCCGAAATTTTTGACGGTACTATTGAGATTAAGTCAATCTCCCGTCAGGCAGGTTCGCGTACCAAAATTGCCGTTTACAGCGCAAATGAGGAAATCGACCCCGTTGGTGCTTGTATCGGTCAGCGCGGTGCACGTGTCAACACAATAGTTGAAGAGCTTCACGGTGAAAAAATCGACATTGTTAAATACAGTGATGACCCCGTTAAATTTATTGGCGAAGCACTTTCTCCCGCAAAGGTTTTATCGGTTGAAATTGAGAGTGAAAATCCTAAGGTTTGCCGCGTAACTGTTCCCGATGCGCAGTTGTCTTTAGCCATCGGTAACAAGGGACAAAACGCGCGTCTTGCCGCTAAGCTTACAGGTTGGAAAATTGATATCAGACCCGAAAGCGGCTTCTACGGAGAGGACACCGAGGACTAAAAAATGCAAAAGAAAAAGATACCGATGCGTATGTGCGTAGGTTGCGGTGAGATGAAGCCGAAAATCGAGCTTATACGTATTGTTAAAACTCCCGAAAACGAAATTATGGTAGACAGGAAAGGAAAAGCAAACGGTCGCGGCGCATATATATGCCATAATGCCGATTGTCTTTTAAAGGCGATAAAGGCAAAACGCCTTGAACGCACCTTTGAAACCGTAATTTCAGAAGAAATTTACAACACTCTTAAAAAGGATTTAACCGATGAACAGTAAGATTCTTACTCTTTTGGGTTTTTGCTCAAAAGCGGGTAAAATATCATACGGTATGAATACTACCGTAGCATCTTTAAAAAGCGGTGTGGCAAAGGTGGTTATCTCCGCCGTTGACACATCTGAGAAAAGTAAAAAAGAACTTATATTTCACGCCGAGAAGTACGGCACCGAGAGTTTGATACTCAGCGTGACCGCCGATGAATTATCCCATGCGGTAGGTTTTCGGTGCAGTGTGCTTTCGGTAAACGATACGGGCTTTGCCGATGCCATAAAGAAATACGGCAAAACGACTCATTAAAGGAGGAAATGCGATGACAGTAAAATATAAGGTAAGCGATATAGCCAAAGATTTTAATGTTAACGCCAAGGAAATATCCGCGATTATCGAGGAAAAGACAGGAGAAGCCAAGAAAAGCGGCTCATCTTTAACCGAGATAGAATTGGATATTATATTTGAGGTTTTAACCACAAAACATCAGGTTAAAAGTTTTGAGGAATACTTTAAAACGGGCGAAAACGCCCGTGCCGCAGCCGCCCAGAAGCGTCAGCAAGAGAAGGATAAAAAACTTGCCGAGCAGATGGCTATTCTTGAACAGTTAAAGGCGGCGGCCGAGGCCGAGAAAAAGGCGGCCGAACAAAAGGAAGCGCCCCAAAAGGCACAACAAAAGAAGGTTGAAACAAAGGCCGAACCTAAAACAGAGAAAAAGGTTGAAAGCAAGGCCGAGCAACCCGTCAAAAAGGCGGAGAAAAAGACCGAAAAGGTTGCCGAAGTTAAAACCGAGAAGAAGTCGGATCGTAGCCATGTCGTT
>JAZUSW010000138.1:0-4117 GCA_045606925.1 Acutalibacteraceae bacterium
AAAAGTGGACCAAAGAAAATCCTATACTCGAAAAAGGCGAACGTGCCGTTGTCAGAGACGGCCAAAACGGTGAGTGGCTTAAAATAGGTGACGGTACAACCGCTTTTAACAACCTGCCCTGGAAAAAAGGACCGCAGGGTGAAAAGGGAGACCAGGGTGTACAAGGACCTAAAGGTGATAAGGGTGAGCAGGGTGCACAAGGTGTAGCCGGAAAAGATGCCATAACCGACCAAAGCTATGACCCTAACAGTGAAAACGCTCAAAGCGGCAAGGCAGTTGCTAACGCCATAAACGATTTTGCCCTTACCAAACAAAAGAATTACGAGCTTATTTCAACAATAAAGGTAGCACCTGATGTAGACGGAAAATTGCCAACAGTCATACGCTTCAATATGGATAGTAACGGAAATCCCCTTGAACTCACCGATTTTTGCTTATCAATGGTGTTGGGCGTAACGGATGGTGCAAGTGCAAAATTAAGATTCAACTTAAACGGTAAATTGGTTTTTGGAAGTGTTAATCCAGGTTTAACAAAAGCGTTACAAAGTTGGTATATAAATTATATGGATTTAGGTTCGGGTAAATTATATATTGCACCTAATGACGCGGTAGTGTTGCAAACCCACCTAGACCAAGGCACTCCTTATGTTACAGGTTTCATCGGTAATGTACTACCTCCAACTTTTAATGGGTATAGTCCAGTTACAAATATTTATATAGGCATTCCCGATGGTATAGAAAAAACCTTTATTGAGGGTAGCGAATTTAAGTTATATGGGGTGAGAAAATGAAGGTTTTAGAAAATGGCATTTATAGAGATATGACCGAAGCGGAAATGCTTGAACTTGAAAGTTCAAAACCCACATACCAACAGCGAGTTGTTAGCCGTATAAGAGAAAAATATTCGGTTGATGATGAATTGGCAATATTAAGGCAAAGGGATACAAAGCCCGAAGAATTTGCCGAGTACAACGCTTTTGTGGAACAAATTAAGACCGAAGAAAAGGATTGAAAACAAGCGAATAAGGCGGTATAATTAGTATGTATTATTTTGTCATACTGCATACAAAAGTGCAGGGAAAGGGTTACAAATGACAAAACGCGATAATTTAATCGGTATATTAGCCGCGCTTATTCCAAATATAATTTTTGGTTTTAGTTTTCTTTTTTCAAAAATAGCACTCGGTGTAGCGCATCCGCTGATAATTTTGGCGGTGCGCTTTACACTCGCCTTTATTGTGCTTAATTTACTGTGGCTTGTCGGTATTGTAAAATTAAATTTCAGGGGCAAAAACATTATAAAAATACTGATTATGGCTATTTGTCAACCGCTTTGCTATTTTATACTTGAACTCTACGGCATAGCGGCAACTTCAAGCGCAATTTCAGGTGTTATTATATCATTAGTGCCGATAGCGGTAATTATAATTTCAACGGTATTTTTAAAAGAAAAACCCACTGCCTTACAAATCTTTTTTGCCTGTATATCGGTTTTTAGCGTGGCGGGTATCAGCATTATCTCAAATAATGGCGGACAAAACACAGTTATAGGAATAGTTTTGCTTTTGGGGGCAGTGATTTGCGCCGCATTGTTTAATATTTTAAGTCGAAGCGAAGCGAAAAAATTCACCCCTTACGAGCGTACATATATGATGTTTGCTGTTGGTGCGGTGGGATTTAATATTATAGCAATAACCGTATTAAAGAATAAGTTTTTATACGAGTTTTTGAAAGCCGCAAAATCACCTGAGTTTTGGGGCGCCACCGCTTATCTTGCCATACTTTCAAGCATAGCGGCATTTTTGATGTATAACTGGGCAACAACTAAAATTGATGCCATCCGCGCATCATCCTTTTCTAATGTCATAACAGTTGTATCTGTCCTTGCGGGAATTGTAATTTTAGGTGAAAAACTCTCGTTATTGCAACTGGTGTTTTGTGTTTTAATAATAATCGGTGTTTACGGCGCCAATAAGGTAAAAAAATGTTGAATATTGGATATGTTTATTGTATAATAAATATAGGAGGTAGTTTATTATGACAGTATTTATTATTCTTGCTATTTTATTGATTATCGTGATTCCCAACATCCGCATTGTTCCACAGGCAACGGAATATGTAATTGAATTTTTGGGTAAGTACAAAACCACCTGGGGCGCAGGTTTGCACGTAAAAATACCTTTTTTGGAGAGAATTGCAAAACGCATAACCCTTAAAGAGCAGGTTATTGACTCACCGCCGCAACCCGTTATTACAAAAGATAATGTTACAATGCAAATTGATACGGTTGTTTTCTTCCGTATATTTGATGCAAAATTATTTGCTTACGGTGTGGTTAATCCCATTAGTGCACTTGAAAATTTGACTGCAACTACATTGCGTAATATCGTTGGTGAGTTGGAACTTGACGGAACACTTACTTCGCGTGACACCATTAACGGTAAAATGACAGCTATTCTTGATGATGCTACTGACCAATGGGGTATAAAAGTAACCCGTGTTGAGCTTAAAAATATTATTCCTCCCGCAGAAATACAGTCGGCGATGGAAAAACAAATGAAGGCCGAGCGTGACCGCCGTGAAACACTCTTGCAGGCAGAAGGCCATAAAGCCGCCGCCATTACAAGAGCTGAGGGTGACAAACAGGCAATGATTTTGGCCGCCGAAGGTGAGAGAGATGCCCGTATTGCCCGTGCCGAAGGTGAAGCAAAGGCAATATACCTTGCTAAAAAAGCCGAAGCTGATGGTCTTATCGCTTTGAAGGAGGCGGGTGTAGATGCGGCGGTTCTCGAGCTTAAAAAGTACGAAGCGCTTGTAAATATGTCTAACGGTCAGGCCGCAAAAATTATTGTTCCTACCGATGTTGTAAATACAGTTACAAATAATGCAATTTTCTCAGAGACAGTAGGTCTTGGCGATGTTACTGCATACGGTAAGCCGCCCAAAAAGGCACCTAAAAAGAAGGATGAATGTTGCGATTAATAAAAAATCCCGATACACAATGGGGTTGTCCTTGTCAGAGAATTTGAAATAGGGGGATGGGCTTGCCCTGTGCATTTGTATTACAAATGCGAAACTTGCAATAAATGCAGGGGATGCCCTATAGTCTCCCTCCGAGAGGGAGGGGGACCACGAAGTGGTGGAAGGAGACTGCGTGACTTTGAGTTTAGATTAACTTTATAGTAACGCGCTCTCCCTCAGTCGCCTTCGGCGCCTTCTCCCATTCTTCTGCCTATATAAATAAAGTTCCCACAAACCGTAAACTTCGGTCTGTGGGAACTTTTTGTTGCTACATTTTCTCCGTTAAGGATAACACGCCAAGTATCGGGAATTTTTTATTTTTGTTGTTTGATTTTTATTCTTGACCACATAATTATTATGAATTGCGAAGGAATACCAAGTGTAAATATCAACCATAGATTCTGTCCAAAAACCAGAAATGTAATATAAATACCGGCAAGACAAGACCATAAAAGTAAAGTTATAATAAGAAAATTTCTATGCGCGTTGAACCACAGTGAATTAAAAACCAACCACACAACCAATGTTACCGGTACGGCATAAATGTAGGCAAGCCAGTGCAGATTTGTCGCTATAGGTGTTGTGTCTATAATAAAATACATAAGAGTTGCAACAAGCCAGACAAGCACCATACTGATACCTGTGATAAATGCGTGATTGTGAATTATTCTTCTGTTCCTTAGTTTGCGCACTTCTTTTTGGTGATTGCTTTGTACTAAATAATCAAGTGTTACGCCAAACATATTTGCGATTTCCATAAGCACTGTAACATCGGGAATGGATTCGCCCCGTTCCCACTTTGAAACGGCTTTATCCGAGTAATTAAGGCGCTCGGCAAGTTCTAGCTGTGTTATACCTTCCTCTATCCGCAAGGTCGATATATTTTTGGCGATAATCATTTTAATATCTTGCATATTTTCACCTCACACAAAAATTATACCATATAGCTTTTAAAAAATCAATGCCGGTGTTTCGACAAAAAACAGCAAACTCTACTGCGAGTAGAGAACGAAATTCAAACTCTACCGGTCGAGAACTAACACTATTGCCTTTATATGCGCGAGTAGAGTGATTTTTCCCACGATGTGTTATAAAA